>CALVXC010000034.1 GCA_944368805.1 uncultured Bacilli bacterium | reverse complement strand
ATTCCCGGCTTTATCTTGTACTCTAACATTATATGTTCCATTAGAACTATATGTTTTACTATTACTACTTTGATAAGATCCACTATCAAATGAATAAGGTGAATTTGCTAAAGATACGTTATCAGTAGCGCTAACACTAGCAGTAACATTACCATTAGTACATGCACTTGGTGTTAAATCAACACTATTTACTACAGGAATAGTTTTATCTAATTTATAATAATTTCCATCTTTATTACTACATACTGTTACACTATTGGGTCCATATTTACTACTATCACTGGCTAATGCACATATTGTATTATTTCCTGATGTATTTATTGTTACATTTACATTACTATTATTTGTTACTACTATATTTGGTGTACAACTATTATTAGTTGTTACACAATACATAAAACTTGTTACTTCGATATCATCGGTTGCTTTTATTTCTACATTATAATCACTTGTTTTCCAATCACTACTAGCTACGGGATTAAAGACTATTTCTGGTGGGGTTATATCTACATAACTTTCTTCAAATATAAATTGTAATTGACTGGTAAAACTATTATTACTTCCGACATTTGTTTTTAAGATTAAATTAAATGTTACACTTGTTCCTGCTTCTATTGTATCTCCTAAATTAATTCCATTTAATTCATAATAAACATTACTATCTGTACAATTATTTATTATATTTATTAAATCCATATCAACTGTTCCATTATTGGTTACAGTTATTGTATATGTTAAGCTTGATGAAGTATTTGGTAATACACCATTTACGACTAATAAATCATGTGAATATTTAAAGTTATATGTTTCATAAGCTCCATTACTTATTTCTGGTCCTGTTACACTAGTTATTCTTATATCTTTGAATGGTCTTATTGCTACATCTCCTTTGATACTTAAGACATTACTTAAGACTGAATATCCTACTGTTAATCCAAATATTATAAATAAAAAGGCTACCACTAAAAAGATACTTGTATTTCTATTTGAATAACTAAACTTATCAAAAAGTTTTCTTTTTTTATATGTTTTTCTTTTCATAGTTTTTCACATCCTTTAAGGCATTAAAAAGTCATGATATATTTTTGTACCATGACTTAAAGGCTTATAGTTATTTATAAACTATAACCCCTTTTAGGCTGCTATTAATTAGTAAAAACAAATTACATTCTACCATAAATCTCACACCTTATTTTAATAAATGTTACATACTTATTATTATTTTACTATCTATTTATAGAATAACACATTTATTACATAATTGCAATAAAAAACACATAATTTTATGTGTTTATGAAACTTCTTCAGTATTTGGCTCTTCTTTAAAAAAGAAATAATAAATTTCAAAGGCTACTGCTGCTAATAACAAAATTGCTATTATTGACATAACTACAACTTTTATCCTATATCCCATCTTATCACCTTTCTGTTTTATACATTTTCTTTATTTACACTGGTGAAATAATAATTATCACCATCTTTTTTAAATACATATTGATAATTTTGGCTAACTAAATCTTTTTTATTTTCCAAAATATAATTTTCAATACTATTTTCTGGATTACTTAAATCATTACTTTGATATTGTTCATAACTGATTTCATAAGTTGTTACAATTAAAGTTAAATTTTCATCAGTTTCTTTTAAATCAACTAATTCTGATCTTTTAATTGGAAATTCAGCTTCACAACCAGCAGTTATTTGAGTTGCTGTATATGTATTATCAGCAAATCTAAAATTTAATAATTGATAAGTATATTCAAAAGTTGGTGATAAATCTCTATTAAATTCCGGAACATAACCAAAAACTTGTTTAGCTGCATTTTCTAATTGTTCTAAAGAAATAGTAACAATTCCTGTTGTATTATAATTAAAATCACCGTTAAGTTCTAATTGTCTAAAAATTAATAATAAAATATCGTCAGTAGTTAATTGATCAACAGTTACATTATTAGTATTATCAATAAAAGGATCGAAACTAACTTTCGTTTGACATAAATATAAATCACTTATTTTTTCATATAATTCAACTACTTCTGTTGAATTTATAGTAAGATTATGATCTAAATATTCAGTTTGTTCCTCATCGTTTCTAAAAAAGAAGTAATATATACCAAAACAAATCCATCCCAAAATAAGTAAAGCTAAAACAGTAATTAAAATAAATCTTATCGTTTTTATTTTTCTGTTCATATTTCCCCTCGATTCTATATTTAAAGTATATCAAAAAATAATATGATAAGCAATAATAATTCTAATTAATTGACAATTATTGTCAAAAATAAACTATTTAAGTTTCTAAATAGTTTATTTATCGATAATAATCGTTACAGGTCCATCATTAATTAATTCAACTTGCATATCAGAACCAAATATTCCCGTTTCAACTTTTACATAATTAGCTAACTTTTTATTAAATTCATCGTATAATTTAGTTGCTTCATTATTATTTAAAGCTTCTATATAACTAGGTCTTCTTCCTTTATCAGTATTAGCGTACAAAGTAAACTGTGAAACACTTAACACTTGGCCATTAACATCTAATAAAGATTTATTCATAACTTTATTTTCATCATCAAAAATTCGTAAGTTAATTATTTTATTTACCATTTCGTCAATTTTTTTAGAATTATCATTATGCGTAAAACCTACTAAAACAACTAAACCATAATCAATTGAACCAACAATATCATTATCAATTTTAACTTTGGCTTGCAAACTTCTTTGAATAACAACTCTCATTTAATAGTCCTTTCAACACTAGTTACATTATTAATTAATTTAAGGTCATTCATAAATTTATTTAGTTTTTCATCATTAGTTACTAAAACAACTAAATCATATAAATTATTATTAGAATTAATACTTTGAATTGTAATATCACTATTAGAAGTTTTAGCAATTATATCCATTAAAATATTTTTATCATCATCAGTATGAATAACGATATTAGTTGGATATTTTTTGTTAGTTTGTTCATTCCATTTAACATCGATAATTCGTTCAGTTAAATTATTAATATTAGGACAAATTGATCTATGAACAGTTATTCCATATCCTTTGGTAATATAACCGATAATTTTATCATTAGGAATTGGTTTACAACAAGAAGCGATATTTATTTTGATTTGATCAATTCCTTTAACAATAATATCGTCTTTAATAGTTAATTTAGTAACGTCATTTTTAGTTACTTTATCTAAAATGATTTCTTCTTTGGTTTTGTTATCGTTATAAATAACATTTATGACTTGATTAGGATTAAATTTACCATTGCCGATATTAATATATAGTTCATCTAAATTAGAGCATTTTAATTCTTTTAAGATTTTATCAAAATTTTCTGTTTTAAAAAATTCATTATTACTAATCTTTTTCTTACGAAGTTCTTTGTTTAAATTATCTTCACCATTTTTTAAATATTCTTCTTTATCTAATTTATTAAAAAAACCACGAATTTTATTTTTAGCTTGATTAGTTTTAGCAATATTTAACCATTCTTTACTTGGTCCAAAAGAATTATTATTAGTGTTTATTTTAACAATATCATCGTCTTTTAATTTATAATCTAAAGGTACAATATTATTATTAACAATTGCTCCAACCATTTTATCTCCAACATTACTATGAACTTTATAAGCAAAGTCTATTGGTGTAGAACCATTGGGTAATTCGATAACATCGCCTTTAGGTGTAAAAACATAAATAGTATCATCAAAAACATCACTTTGAACAGATTTAACAAACTCAGCATCATCAATATTTTCGTTTTTTAATTCCATAATTGATCTAAAAAATTGCAGTTTTTGTTCCATCGCATTTTGTAATCCTGCTTTAACACTGCCTTTTTCTTTGTAAGACCAATGAGCAGCTATACCATTTTCAGCTACTTTATCCATTTCATAAGTTCTAATTTGAATTTCAAATAAATACCCACAATATCCAAAAACAGTTGTATGTAATGATTGATACATATTAGTTTTAGGCATTGCTATATAATCTTTAAAACGTTTAGGAATTGGTTTGAATTTAGAGTGAATAATACCTAGTACTTGATAACATTCTTGTTCAGTATTAACAAATATTCTTAAAGCAAGTAAATCATATATTTCACTAAATGATTTACCTTTATTTAATTTTTTATAAATACTATAAATACTTTTAGCTCTTCCTTTTATTTCATGTTTTATATTATAATCAGTTAACAATTCGGAAACTTTATTTTGCATTTCTAAAACCGAATTATCTCGTTCATTTTTTGTTTGATTTAATTTTTCAACTATTTGAAAATAAACATCTGGTTTGTAGTAACGTAGGGAAAGATCTTCAAGTTCACTTTTAATTCGGTTAATACCTAAACGATTGGCTATCGGTGTTAAAATATCTAATGTTTCTTTAGCAGTTGCTTTTTGAACTTTTTCATCAAACACCCATAAGGTTCGCATATTATGTAAACGATCGGCTAGTTTTAAAAAAATAACGCGAACATCTTCAGAAAGTCCAACTAGAATTTTTTGATGATTAGAAATCATAGCTTCGTTATCGGACGAAAAACTAAGACTATTAATTTTGGTAAAACCTTCAACAATTGAAGTTATTTCTTCACCAAATTCTTTATTTAATTGACTACTAGAAACATCACATTCTTCTTTAACATCATGTAATAAAGCTGAACAAATAGTTATGTAATCAGCTTGAATATCGGTTAAAATGGCAGCAACATTAAGCGGGTGAATGATATAATCATCCCCCGTTAAACGTTCTTTACCATAATGTTTTTCTTTAGCAAAGTTAAAAGCATGAACGATTTTATTTAAATTATCTATATTATCATCATATTCTTTAACTTTATCTAGCAACTCTTTAATACTAGTTATTTCTTTTTTTTTGGTCATAATCCCCTCCTAGTAATTAACGCCTTTTACTCTTAACTCCTCAATTTCATCATCATCTTCATCATCTTTACGAATATCTTCTTTACCTAAACGGCGTTTTCTAATTTCAAACCATATTTGACTAGCAATAAATAGTGATGAATAAACACCAATTACTAAACCAAATAACAAGGCTAAATTAAAGTTTAAAATTTCATGTGATCCTAGGAAAATTAAGGCAACAACTGGGAAGATGACTGTTAAAGTTGTATTAATACTACGGGTTAAAACAGATCTTAAACTATGGTTAACAATTTCCGATAATTGTTTTTCTGTTTCGATTTTTTTCTTCTTTTTAATATTTTCTCTAATACGATCGAAAGTTACAATCTTATCATTAATTGAGTAACCAATAATTGATAAAATAGCAGCTATAAAAATACTTGAAACTTCTAGTCGTAAGACACTAAAAATCGTAATAACAATAAATACGTCATGTAATAAAGCAATAATGGTACTTATTCCATAATCAAAGCGGAAGCGCAAAGACATATAAAGAGTTATTCCAATTGAAGCAAAGACTAAAGATAGAATAGCGTTTTTAATTAGTTCTTTTTTAACTACATCTGATACAACACCAATATCAGTTTTGGCATCATATTTTTCGTTAAAATATTGTTCGGTATTCGAAATATCGTCTTTATCTAAAGTGTTATCAATTTTAATCATTACACCGTCTTCAAGCATCGTTATTTCTTCTAAATTATAATCTAATGATGAAATATCTTCCGTAATTTGTTTTTCGGTGATTTCTTCATCAGTCATTAACGTAATGGAAGTACCTCCTTTAAAATCAATTCCTAATTTTAAACCACTTGTTGATAAAGCGATAATTCCGATAATCGTAACGATTAAAGAAAGACCCATAAATAAATGACGACGATGAACAAAGTCTAATTTAGCAAAACTATTTTTCGTTCGTTTTTCACCTTTACTAGCATTAGGAATATCTTTAGCTTTAACACCAATAAATAAATTAGGCTTATTATCAAACATACCTGTTTCAACAAATAAATTTAATAATTTACGATTAAAGAAAACCATAATAACCATTGTTACAAAAATACTAATAATTAACATTGTCGCAAATCCTTTGATAGTACTTTCTCCTAAAACAAATAAAATAATGGCAACAATTAAGGTTGTTAAATTAGCGTCCAAAATGGTCATAAAAGAATTTTTATTACCGTGTTTATTAGCTGTTTTAACACTTTTCCCTTCATATAATTCGTCTTTAATCCGTGCGAAATTTAAAATACACGCATCAATAGCCATTCCAATACCAATAAGTAAAGCGGCAATTCCTGGTAAAGTTAAAACGCCGCCAACTAACCAGAAAATTAAAATAGTCATAAAGGTATATACTAAAATACTAATAGCAGAAATTAAACCAGCAAAACGATATAGTAAAATCATAAATAAAACAATAGCAACAATACCAACAACCCCAGCTAAAAATGTTCTATCTAAAGTATCTTCTCCAAATGATGCTCCAACGGTTTTAGATGAAATTTCAGTTAATTTAGTTGGTAGGCTACCTGAATTAATCAAATCAACCATTGATGTTACTTCATCTTCAGTAAAATCCCCTTGAATAATAACATCTGATGAGAACCCTTGATCAACTGAAGCGACTGATAAACATTTACTTTCACTTGTTCCACATTTTGCTTCTTCTGAAGTAAACGAATCAGTTTCTTCATCAAAATCTAACCAAATAACAATTCGGTTATCAGATGATTCACTTATTCTTTTAGTAACTTTATAAAATTGATCTTTATCATCAACAGCTAAGGATACTGCTGGTCTACCATAATTATCTTGTGCGACTTTAGCTCCTCCACTTTTTAAAACGGAACTTGACATAAGTAAGTTATCAGATGTATCTCTAAAAGTTAAATTAGCTACTTGACTAATGACACTTCTAGCTTCATCAGGATCACTAATACCAGCTAATTGAACTCTAATTTTATCAGTTCCTTCAACAGTAATACTAGGTTCAGTAACTCCTAAAACATCAATCCTTCGACTGATTGTTTTATAAGTATTGGTTGTCATTTCTTGTGTTACTTCTTCTCCATCAATACTTTCTACTTGATATAAAACTTCAAAACCACCTTGTAAGTCTAGTCCAAAATTCAAACTTTTAAGTAGTGGTTTAAAAGCGAACCCCATTCCAATTAATAGACCTATTATTAATATATAGATAATAATTCTTTTCTTTTTCATAATTCCTCCACGTCATTTTCATCTTGATAATTTTCATCAAAATATAATTTTCGTTTACCCCTATTTAGTTTTTCTCTTAAATAGTTGTCGATTAAAATTTCTTCACTGTTTAAAATATCATCGACCATTTCATGAAGCGCGAGATTATTCGCACTTTTCCATTTGCTTTCTTTTAAATAGTTCCAAACGTCTTCTGGTTTAATATAATCATACCCTGCTCTTTTCATTTCTTCGGCTTTAGTAACTAGGGCTGGTTTTAAACGTTCGTATAATTCTTCTAGGGAATTAAAAGTAATGTCCTCCATGTTACCTCCTATAAATAATTTTTAATCACATACATATATATTATATATGAAAATTAAAAATTTTTAAAGGTGAAATATGAAAAAAAGTAAATTTATCAAATCAACAATTATTTTAATTATTGGTGGAGCTTTAACTAAACTTTTAGGTATGATTATAAAAATAGTTATGACTAGGCTATTAGGAACTGAAGGTATTGGTATATATATGCTTATTTCACCAACTTTTATGTTGTTTATTGCTTTAGCTCAATTAGGTCTACCAGTAGCTATTTCTAAATTAGTTGCCGAAGATAAAAGTAATAATAAAAACTTAGTTTTTTCAATGATTCCTTTTATGTTCATTTTTAATATTATAATTATGGTTTTTTTAATATTTTCTAGTTATTATATAGCTAATAATCTACTTCATGAACCACGAAGTTATTACGCTTTAATTTGTATTGGAATTGTACTACCTCTTATCAGTTTATCTAATTTATTACGTGGTTATTTTTTCGGAAAAGAAAGAATGATACCACATGTTGTATCAAATATTACCGAAGATATTATTCGATTAATTGTCTTAATTATCGGTATTCCGATTTTTTTAACTAAAGGTTTAGAATTTGCTGTTGCTTTTGTTGTTTTAGCTAATATTGCTAGCGAATTAACTTCTATTTTAGTCCTTTTCTTTTTCTTACCTAAACATTTTTCAATTACTAAAAAGGATCTAAAACCGAATAAACAAAGTATAAAAAATGTTTTAAGTATAAGTATTCCAACTACTGGTAGTCGAATTATTGGTTCGATTGGTTATTTTTTAGAACCGATTATTTTAACTTTTGTGTTACTGAAAATTGGTTATTCTAATAGTTTTATTGTTAACCAATATGGTATTTTAAATGGTTATATTATGCCTTTGTTACTAATGCCTTCTTTTTTTACTTTAGCTATTTCACAAGCTTTAATTCCAGTTATTAGTAATGCTTATAGTAAAGGTTTAGTAATTTATTCTAAAAACAAAATAAAACAAGCGATTATCTTATCACTTATTATTGGAATTCCTATTACTATTATGTTAGAGCTTATTCCGCAAATACCATTAGAGTTAGTTTATGGGACAACTAAAGGAATTGAATATTTACGTGTTTTAGCTCCTATCTTTTTGCTTTATTATATTCAGACGCCACTTACTAGTGCTTTGCAAGCTATAGGTAAAGCTAAAGAAGCAATGAATGGTACTTTAATTGGAATGGTTATTAGAACGTCTTTATTGTTTATTTGTTCTTTATTTCATATTGGTATGTGGGGACTAGTTATTGCAACTTCTGTTAATATTATTGTTGTAACTTTTCATCAAGCGAAACATGTTAAAAAAGCTTTTAGTAAAAAAATAGCTTAAAAGCTACTTTTTAATCATAAATTTACTAAAAACTTTTTCTGGTTCTTCTGTTAATTCTTCAGTTGTAGAACAATTTGATAATAATTCAATAAAATACTTAGGATCTTCACTTATTTTATCAATTTGTTTTTTCGTATGAGGATGAAAGCAATATATATCTTGTTTTTCTATAGGCAAACTAGCCCAAGCGTATAAAAATTGTAAGAAATCATCTAATCTTTTAGATAAAAGTTCTTGTTTTTCTTGTTGTTCATAGTTTAAAACTTCCATTGGGCTAATAAAGGGAGAAACATGTTTTAAACAATATTCAGTTTGTGATTTATAATGCCCATCTAAAAGTTCATAACTGTGTAAGATTTTAGGTATAGCTTTTTGACCAAAACCTCTTAGATGCATGTTTTGTTTAAAATAAACTTTGGAATTACCTTTTATTAAATAATCATTTATTTTTAATTCACCAATTCGATCATATTTAGCTATTCCCCTACAAAGAACTAGTGGTAGATTAGAAAATTTCATTTGTTCAATTATTTTAGAATTGATTGTATTTATTTTTTTGTTTTTTTCTTCTTCAGAATCTAAATTTGGTAAATGATTTTCAAGTATTTTATTGATTTCTTCAGTTAATGTTTCTTTTTCTAATTCACTTTTAAATCTTTCCGGATCTTCTTTATCTTTTTCTTTTAAAATTGTATCTAAATAATAATATTCTATTAATAGATTAAATAATTGATCTTTCATTAAAAAACACTCCTTTTATAAAACGATATTGTAACATAAGTTTTATAAATTGTCTACTTGTTTAAAAAGTTCAATCTTTTCTTTTAAGAAGATCAGTCTTTTTAATTATAAACGTTTTTTTATCAGTGTAAAAAGCATAAAACACATCTTCTAAAGCAACATTTTTACGACGTAGAAGTTCATATAACCATTCTTCATCTTTTTTAATTTCTTTTAACACCTCCCGATTAATACAACCATCTAAAATTAAAGGAATTGGGTATTCATTAGTACTATCAAAAATAGATAATTTACCATCATTTTCTAAAACTGCATAATTAACCTCTTCAATACTACTAATTCCTTGTTCACGTAGTTGCATAATTAAATCATCTAAGCTGTAGCGCAGTTTAGTCATTTCGTTAAAGTTTAATTTCCCATTTTTAATAATTACTGTTGGTTTGCCATCAACGACATTTCTAATACTATTACTTTTTAAAGTAATATATCCCATAGCTAGTTGAATTAAAACTAAAGTAGCAATAGGAATAATCGACATAAAAATAGAGTTATCAGGTTTTTCAATTGATAAAGCTACTAATTCAGCTATTAAAACTGATACAATCAAATCGATAATACTTAATTTCCCAACTTCTTTTTTTCCCATAATTCGATAAACGACAATAATAAAAAAATAAAGGAAAATGGTTTTATATATTAAAGTCAAATACATTTTAATCACCATTATATTATGTTACAAGTAATATTTTTTTAATCAATAAATATATTTTATTAGGAGGTAAATAATGAAATATTTAAAAAATGTTGGAATGTCTTTTATATATATAATTGGTCTTTTGGTTGTTTTAACGTTTTTTATTACTTTACTAAATTATTTTAATATCATTGGTTCTAGTTTAACGGCTATTTTAGAAATAATTATCTTTGTTTTAGCTTTATTTGTTGGGGGAATGATTATTGGTAGACGTAGTAATAAGAAGGGTTGGTTAGAAGGTTTAAAATTAAGTGGAATATTTTTACTTGTTTTACTTTTATTTAATTATTTAGCTTTAGATCATTCTTTTCAAATTAAAGATTTAATTTTTTATCTTATTTTAATTATTTCAACGATGTTTGGAAGTATGGTTGGTATTAATAAAAAACTAAATTAAAAGCAGTTGTTAAGCTGCTTATTTTTTATAATTTTTTAAAAAATTATCTTTATATTCTAAAACTTTATCTTCTTCAATTGCTTTTCTTAAATCTTCGGTTATTTTTATTAAAAATCTAATATTATGAATTGATAACAATCTACCACCTAAAGCCTCATTACATACAATTAAATGACGTAGATAAGCTTTAGTATAATTTTGACATGTATAACAATCGCATTCATCTAAAGGAGTAAAATCTTCTTTGTATTTAGCGTTTCTTAAATTGATTTTACCATATTTAGTAAAAGCATTCCCATGACGAGCTAATCTTGTTGGTAAAACGCAATCAAACATATCAACTCCCCTTATAACTCCTTCGATAATATCAATAGGTTCACCTACTCCCATTAGATATCTTGCTTTATCTTTTGGTAAATTAATAATCGCGTCATCGATCATTTTATACATAACATCCTTAGGTTCACCAACACTTGTTCCACCAATCGCATAGCCATCAAAACCTATTTCAACCGTTTTTAAAGCACTATATTTTCTAAGATCTTCAAATTCTCCACCTTGAACGATACCAAATAATGCTTGATTTTCATTTTGATGAACTTTTTTTCCTCTTTTAGCCCATCTTAATGTTCTTTCAACACTGTTTTTCATATATTCTTTACTAACGGGATATGGGGGACATTCATCAAAACTCATAGCAATATCACTATCTAATTTATTTTGAATTTCAATAGATAATTCCGGTGTTAAAAACAATTTAGAACCATCTAAATGACTTTTAAATGTTACACCTTCTTCTACGATATCCTTTTTTTTAGCTAATGAAAAAACTTGAAAACCACCACTATCGGTTAAGATTGGTCCGTTATAATTCATAAACGAATGTAATCCTTTGGCTTTTTTTATTACATCTACACCTGGACGTAACCATAAATGATAAGTATTAGATAAAATAACACCACTACCAACATTTTTAAGTTCTTCTTTGGTTAATGTTTTAACGTTAGCTAAAGTACCAACTGGCATAAACATAGGGGTTGCATAGTCACCATAATTAGTATGTAAAATTCCTTTTCTAGCTTGTGTGTTTTTTTCCTTTTTGATTAATTCGTAATTAACTTTCATTTCCTTCACCATTAATCATTATATAGTATTTAATTTTTTTTTGCAATTAATATTTTAATAAAATTCTCGATTTAAAAAATCTATTATATTATAATGATAGTAACTAATAATTATATAGAAACTATATAGAAACATTTAAAAAAGTCTCTATAGTTATATTAAAAAATAAATGATTATTTAATAGCAAAAAATGGTATGAAATTTTACTAATGATTTTTTAAAATGATTACAAAATGATGAATAATTTTAAATACTACTTTTGAATTTGACAAATAAATAATTGGTGTTATAATATTACTTGCAAAAAGGAGGCAGTTTTATGGTTAATTTAAAAAAACCTAAATTTAATGATATTGTAAATTGTTACGCAAATACAGTAAAATTATTTAGTGAAAGTGATGTTCAACATATAAAATCTATAAAATTCTACCCTTTAGGAATAAATAGTATGGAATTTTATTATAATGACGATTTTATAAAAACCATCCAAAAATTTGAAGAGGAAGGGAAAAATTTTAGCGAAGAAAAATATGTTAAAAATCAATACGGAAATAATATGTTAAGACGACCAAAAGAATATTATCTAAACAATCCTACTTATATTAATAGTTATCAAAATAATATATTACGTCATTTAAAAGAAAACGATTTTAATTTATTAGAAAAAAAAGCTTTTGAAACAGGTGCTTTATTTAGTGACGAAGAATTTAATGCGATAAGAGAAAATGTTAGAAAAAGCAGTCAATATAATGAAGAAAAATTAATTGAATATTTAGTTAAAATTAGAATTCTAGTAAATTATTATGAAAAAGTTAATTCAAATTCTAATATTGGAAAAAGTAACTTATATATTCAAAAAATAAAAAGTACTTTCCCTAACTTAGAAAGCGATATTAATAATTTTCATGAAAAAATATTACAATTATCTGCTCCATTATTAAATGGTATTAAAAACCATTTTGGATATGATGTTAGTATTAATTCTGAATTTTCTTCAAGATCAGCTGTTTTTAATAAATTATTATTCGTAACAGCAAAAGAGAAATATTATAAAGAAAAAGAAATTGAAGAGCAAAGCAAAGTTCTTATTTTAAAAGGCTAATTAGCCTTTTATTTTATTAAAAATACTATAATAAACTATTATTAAAAACATTATATAGTTTATAGTTTATTAGCTCAATTCCAAAAGTAAACGCAACTTTTAAAGGTTAAATGCAACCATTAGTATGATTATAAGCTAGTAACAAATAAAGAATAGCTTTATTTGTATTAAAATTATATCATTAGAGTGTATGTCAAGGGTAAAATGAACGAAACGCCCTTGACATACTTTAATTTAGTGCCTAAAATAATGAGCATAAGCAATATTTAAAGCATGACGAAAAGAGAATGCATTTTCA
Source organism: uncultured Bacilli bacterium (assembly GCA_944368805.1). Classification (GTDB taxonomy): domain Bacteria; phylum Bacillota_I; class Bacilli_A; order RF39; family UBA660; genus CALVXC01. The sequence continues at coordinate 1,463 of CALVXC010000034.1, read as the reverse complement.
GAATTTTTTTCCTATTCAAAACGCAACCTTTTCTACGGAAGTATTAATAATAGTGCTTATAGTAATTCAACTAAACTATTTTCTTAGTAAATTAGTTGATAAATTAATTTTATTAGGTTCAATTTCTTGAACATTTAATTTATCTGTGGTTTCTTTACCATAGATAGTATTGAATAGTGTAAGTGGTGATACATTATTCAATTTTTTTCTTTTATAAGAATTAATATGTGACATGATTAAGTTAATATCACATTGATTTAGTTCATCGAATGATGTTCCTTTTGGTAGAATTCTTCTTATTAGTTCATGGTTTACTTCACATGCTCCTTTTTCATATGGACTTGATGGATGACAATAAAATATTTGTGTTCTTAGCTCTCCTGTAGTCATATCAAATTCAATTTCAGTAGGATTAGAGAACTCAGAACCATTATCTGTTAAAATGAGTACAAATAGTTCTTTAAATTTATCTATTCCTAAAATTTTTTGTAAATTATTGAAGATGTCAATTACTGATTGTGCATCGTTATGTTCCCTAATGAAGGCTAACATAAAAGAACAATTTACAAAGTGAAGAGTTAGAAGTATTTTTCCTCCCTTTCTCCCCTCGACAGAATCCATTTCTACGATAGGAGTATCTGGATGCTCATTCATATAGTGTTGAAAGTCTTCATAAGTTCTATTTTCTAAGCAGTGCTTGTCAATCTTGTATACAGTAACATCTTTGCTTCTTTGTCTGTATCTTACTTTTCTAGGTAAATCAATATTTCTAACATCTAATAATCCTAAATCAATTAACTTATAGATTTTATTTTTAGAATACATAATTTTATTTTTATTATTGATAATAGCATGATGAATTGATTGTCCCTGTCCTTTAATTAAAGGAGTAAGAGTATCATTTAAATAATTAATTTCATCTTGAGTTATTACAACTCCAGATCTAGATTCTTTCAAGTTATCTTCATATTCCTTTTGAGCATAAATAGCATCATAAAATCTTTTTGATAAGGTGCATTGAGTTCTCTTTTTACAACCATTACAAACATAAGGAGTTCTATTTAATAAGGAACACTTTTCCTCTATAAATTCAGAACAATTTTGAATACTGCAATTCTTACCTCTATTAGGACAGGTCTTTCTAAATATACAATTATTAAATCGTCTCCCAACAGATCCTGTATTTTTAGTAATATAGTGATTTTTAATTTCTCTTGAAATAGAAGAACAGTGTTTATTTATATTTTTTCCAATTTGTTTTAACGAAGTATTATTATTTAAATTGTTTTCGATAGTGATTCTATCATCCTTTGTAAGATGCATTTTAACTCTCCTTTCAAACACTATAAGCACTATCGAGTAGCTATTATAGATATTTTAAAAGTTAAACGCAACTATATGAATTTTCTTAGTTAAATGCAACCTTTTATAAAAAAGGGGTTGCGTTTAGAAAAAAATCTCAG
>CALVXC010000033.1 GCA_944368805.1 uncultured Bacilli bacterium | reverse complement strand
TGATCGTGCTAACCGTAATTTAACCCTAAGACCAGAAGGAACTGCTGGTATTGTCAGAAGCTATATTGAAAATAAATATTAAATAAAAAAACAATAAAACATATTAATTACAGTATAAAAAAATATATAATACTTTTTTTTGAGCTATTTTTACAAAATTCTTTTACTTTTTATTAAATTTATAGTATAATTATTGTTAGGATTGTAGGTGGCATATGTGAAACATATTTATACTAGTATTGATATCGGTTCAGATACCATCAAAGTGGTCGTCTGTGAATTATTTAATAACAAATTAAATTTACTAGCAACTTCTTCAGTAAGATCGCAAGGAATAAAACGAGGTCTTATTACTGATACTGAACAAGCAGCTTTAAGTTTAAAAAAAGCTATTAATGAAGTTAATGATATGCTAGGAATCGAAATAAAAAAAGTTATCGCATCAGTCCCTAGTTATTATGCTGATTTTAAAATGGTAAATGGTGAGGTAGCTATCAACAATGAAGAACATTTAGTTACCCATAAAGAAATTACTACTGTTTTACAAAATGCAGCTAAAAACAATCTAAGTGTTAATAATGAAACAGTAACGATTTTACCAATTGATTTTACAGTTGATAATCAAAGATTAGTCAAAGATCCGAAAGGTTTAGTAGGTAAAGTATTAAAAGTTAGAGGAATTATGATTGATACACCTAAAAAGAATATTGTGTCAGTTGTATCACTTATTGAAAGTTTAGGTATTGAAGTAGTTGATATTTCAATTAATGCTGTTGGTGATATAAATGCTTTTAGAACTAAACAAATGAATAATCAAATTGGAGCAATTATTAACATTGGTTATGAAACAACAACTGTATCCCTTTATAATAAAGGTATTGTTGTTAAAAATACTATTATTGGTTTAGGTGGACGTAATATAGATAATGATGTTGCTTATATTTATAAAGTCAATTTAAACGAAGCTAGAAAAGTTAAAGAAAAATTTGCTGTTGCTGACAAAAAATATGCTAATAACTATGAAGTATTTGAAACAGTTGATACAACAGGTGAAGATATAAAAATTACCCAAAAAGAAGTTTCAGAAATAGTAATGTCACGTATTGAGGAAATTTTAGCTTTAGCTAGAAAAGAAATAAAAACTTTGACTAATCAAAGAATTGATTATATAATAATTACAGGAGGTACTAGCAGCATGCGTCATTTTGAGACCGTTGTTGATCGTATCTTCAATAAAAAAGCTACAGTAGGAAGTATTAAAATTATTGGTCTACGCAATAACAAATATTCAGTAGCTGTTGGTAATATTGTTTATTTTATAAACAAATTAAAATTAAAAGGCATCAATTATACAATGGTCGATGAAGATGATGAAGAAGAATTATCGGCAGTTAAAAGTGATTTTGATGTACCAAATGATTCAATGTTAGGTAAAGTATTCGGATACTTTTTCGGTGAATAAGGGAGGAAAATTATGTTAGGATTAGAAATGGATCAATTAGCAAAAATAAAAGTAATAGGTGTTGGTGGTGGCGGTAATAACGCTGTTAATCGAATGATAGAATCTGGTGTTCAAGGAGTTGACTTTATTGTAGCTAATACAGATTTACAAGTTTTAAATAATTCAAAAGCTGAAATAAAAATTCAAATTGGTGAAAAGTTAACTAATGGTTTAGGGGCTGGTGCTTCACCACAAGTAGGTAAAGAAGCAGCTTTAGAATCAAAAGATGAAATTCAAAAAGCTTTAGAAGGCGCTGATATGGTATTCGTTACTTGTGGTATGGGAGGAGGAACCGGTACTGGTGCTGCTCCAATAATTGCCGATATTGCTCAACAACTAGGTGCTTTAACAGTTGGTATTGTAACTAAACCGTTTTCATTTGAAGGTAAGAAAAGAATGGATCAAGCTATCGAAGGATTAGAAGAATTAAAAAAACATGTCGATACTTTAATTGTTATTCCAAACGATCGTTTAAGAGAAATTATTGATAAAACAACACCACTATTAGAATCTTTTAAAGAAGTTGACAATGTTTTAAGACGAGGCGTTCAAGCTATATCTGATTTAATTGCTGTAGCTGGATTAATCAACCTAGATTTTGCTGATGTTAAAACAGTTATGGAAAAACGTGGTAATGCTTTAATTGGTATTGGTATGGGTACTGGTGATAACCGAGCTACCGAAGCAGCTGAACAAGCTGTATCTAGTCCATTACTAGAAGCTAGTATTAGTGGAGCAACTGATGCAATTATCAATGTAACTGGTGGATCTAATTTAACTTTATTTGAAGTAGAAGAAGCAGCTGAAGTAATTAGAAAATCAGCTAATACTGATATCAATACTATTTTTGGAGCTGTTATTAATGAAAATTTAAATGATGAAATTATTGTTACCGTTATTGCAACTGGTTTTGATGCAAACAAAGATAATGAATACAATACTATTGATCATAGAGAAAACACTCGTCCAGAAATAGATGACGTATTAGATGAAGATGATGATGATTCAGCTATTCCATCTTTCTTAAGAAAAAGAGGTTTTTAAAATAAAATTAAATTATTAATATAAAACGACACGATTTACAGTGTTGTTTTTTTATACTTAAAATGGTGATGTTATGAAAATATATTTAGATTTAGTATTATTACTGAATTTTACTTTTGATTTTTTATTATTAATGAGTGTATCTTTATTATTAAGAAGAAATGTAAAAATAGTAAGAATTTTATTAGGTGCTTTATTAGGAAGTTTAAGTATTTTCTTTTTATTTATAAAAATAACATCACTACAATTATTTTTATTAAAATTAATGGTAAGTATTTTAATGGTTATAATTACTTTTAATTATCGTGATTTAAAATATACTTTAAGAAACTTATTATATTTATATATGGCTAGTATTGTTTTAGGAGGCTTTCTTTATTTTTTAAATATAGAATTTTCTTATAAAAATAATGGTTTAGTTTTTTATCATAACGGATTAAGTATTAATTTTGTGTTTTTGATAATATTTTCGCCGATTATTTTGTATATTTATATTAGACAAGGCATAAAATTAAAAAATAATTATAGTAATTATTATCAAGTCGATATTTGTTTAAATGGTAAAATTATTAAATGTAATGGCTATTTAGATACAGGTAATAATTTAGTTGATCCGATAAAAAAAAGACCAATTATTTTAGTTAATAAAAATAAAATAAAAATAAATGATAATTATATATTAGTACCATATCAAAGTAGTAGTAACCATAGTGTTTTAAAATGTATTAAAGTTGATTATATAAATATAAAAAAGTTAGGTATTAAAAAAAATGTTTTAGTGGGAATTATGGAAGATAAGATTAATATTGATGGTATTGATTGTCTTTTAAATAATAAACTATTGGAGGGATAAAATGATTACAAAAATAAAACAATTTTTAATTAAAATATTTACTGATAGTGGTGTTTTTTATGTAGGAAGTACCGATAAATTACCAGAACCTTTATCGAAAGAAGAAGAAGTATTTTATGTTAAAAAAGCTATGGATGGTGATATATTAGCTAAAGATAAATTAATTGAACATAACCTAAGATTAGTGGTTTATTTATCTAAAAAATATGAGAATACAGGTATTGATTTAGAAGATTTAGTTAGTATTGGAACAATTGGACTTATTAAAGGGGTTAATACTTATAAATTAGATAAAAATATTAAATTAGCTACTTATGCTTCACGTTGTATTGATAATGAAATTTTAATGTTTTTAAGAAAAAATAAAAAAAGAAAAAGTGAAATTAGTTTTGAAGATAGTTTAAGTTATGATACTGAAGGAAATGAACTACATTTAGAAGATATTTTAGGAACAGAACCAGATATTGTTACTAAAGAATTAGAACATCAAACTGAAAAAAGTTTATTATATGAAGAAGTTATGAAATTAAATAAACGAGATAAACAAATTATGACTTTACGATATGGTTTATTTAATAATGAAGAAATGACGCAGAAAGATGTAGCTAATTTATTAGGTATTAGTCAATCGTATATTTCAAGAATTGAAAAAAAGGTAATTAGAAGATTTAAAAATATTATTAAATAGACTGTCAATATAAGTGTCAAATTCATTTTTACTACTTGTTTAAGTAGTTTTTTTTTTTATATACTATTATTGGAGGTATTTATGAAAAAAGTATTAATTGGGATTTTGGTTGGTATTATTTTAGGGGCTTTAGGTTATTTTGGTTATGATTATTTCTTTAAAGAAGAAAAAGAAGAACAGGTAGTAAATGAAGAGCAAAATGAAACAACGGAAAGTACAATGGAAATAGAAGAAATAAGTACTTACAATGAGTATATTACTAGTCAGTTTTATGGAACTTTAGTTACTGATTTTCCTTTAGAAAAAACAGAAACTGATTCAGATGTAATTATAAAAAGAGCTGATATTCCTAAATTACTAATTGATAATGAACAAGCTAAAGCATTAAATGAGAAAATGTATAATCTTCATGAAGAAACGATTGATATGATTAAAAATAATAATAATGGAAGTGATTATTCTAATGTAAATATCGATTACGATTTTAGTATTTTAGATAATATTATATTTATTAAAATAAACTATACTAGTAATAATTCCAGAGGTGGAAATAACATTGAGTATCATGGATTTTATTATGATTTAGAAAATAATCAAGAATTAACAAGTGAACAAGTAGCTAGTAAATATAATATAACAGTTGATAAAATTAATAGTACTTTAGCTTCATTTGGATATGATAAAACTGTTTCTAGTTTGGATAGTGTAGCTATGATACCAAATAATTCTTCTATTAATGTAGTTTTAGTCGGTAATATGGATACACCAACTATAGAAGTTACAATTCGTTAATTATAAAAAAATTATTCGTTTGAATAATTTTTTATTTTTAAAGTATTTTTAAAATTTAATTTAGCCATTTCTTTTAATTTATCAAAACCATATTTTTGAACAATTTTATAACCAGCTTCATCAACTAAATTAGAAGCTCCTTTTGGTAAAAACATATCAACACTTTCTCCTAGTTTATCAAATTCTTTTAAAAAGATAAAACGACTAATTAAAGAAGCACAAGCAACAGCTAAAGATTTAGTTTCACCTTTCGTTAAAAAAGTAACATTTTTAACTACTTTATTAGTTTCTTTTAAATAATTATAATAAACATATTTAGGAGCAAATTCATCGACAATAACATATTTAAAATCATAATTTTTATTAACCATTTCATATAAAACTTTATTATGTAAAATAGCTTTTATTTTATTCATATTAGTATTTTCATTATACTTTTCATTATATTCTTTATTAGAAAGAATTAAACTTTGATAAGGAATTTTCTTAATAATTTTAGGAACAATTTCCAATATTTTATCATCAGTCATCTTTTTAGAATCTTTAACGCCTAATTCTTCTAAAAAAGGAATATTTTCTTTATTTACATAAGCGGCTGTTACAACAATAGGTCCAAAATAATCACCAGTTCCTACCTCGTCACTACCAATACAGTTAGAATTATATATTTCTGGGTCAATTACAATTTCTTCTTTTTTCTTTTTTTCTTTATCATTACTATTAGTCATTTCAATCTTTTTTAAAGGGTTAAGCTTTTTTTCCATTTCTTTCCATATATTAGCGTCTATATCCGCGCTTACACCTTGAAAAACAACTTTTCCTGATTCATATAAAGTAACTACTGTATCAGCTTCATCAGCTTGGAAAACAGCGTATGGTGGTGTTTTAAGACGTTTTTTATCTTGAAAATATTCAATCATTTTATCTCTAGTATTTTCGCTTACTTTTAAGGTTATAGTCATAAATTCACATCCTTCATATAATTATTTTATCATAAAAAGACTTAAATTGCTTTATTTTTTAGTCAAAATATAATATAATTTATTATAGAGGGGAATGATTTTGTGAATGTTGTAGATATAATTATCATTATACTTCTTATATTTGGAGCTTTAATTGGAGCCAAAAGAGGATTTACTAAACAGTTAGTATCTTGTTTAGGATTTATTGTCGTTGTTATTCTAGCTTTTCTATTAAAAAATCCTGTTTCCATTTTTCTATATGAACATCTGCCTTTCTTTTCTTTTGCTGGTATTTTTGAAAAAGTTAGTATTTTAAATATTTTACTTTATGAAGCAGTAGCTTTCTTATTAGTTTTGTTTGTTTTAATGATTTTCTTACGATTACTATTATTTGCTACTTCTATTTTTGAAAAATTTTTAACAGCTACGATTATTTTAGGAATACCATCAAAAATATTAGGAGCTTTATTAGGACTGTTAGAAAGTTTTATTTGGATTTTTATTTTACTATATGTTTTATCATTACCATTTTTCAATATCAAAATAATTGAAGATTCAAACTTTAGAGAACCAATTTTAACGAAAACACCAATACTATCGAATTTTACTTTAGATAATATAGAATTTATTAATGAATTTAGTGACTTAAAAGATAAATATAAAGAAAAAGAGAATAGTAATGAATTTAATTTAGAAGCTTTAGATTTATTTTTAAAATACGAGATAATAACCGTTGATGGAGTAGAGGTTTTAATTGAAAAAGATAAAATACAAATTGAAAATATTGATACAGTTTTAAAAAAATATAGTTAGGAGGATATTATGAAAATAATTAGTGGAAATGAAGATAATTTTGAATCATTAATTAATGATGAAGTTGTATTAGTGGATTTCTATGCTAAATGGTGTGGTCCTTGTAAAATGTTAGGACCTGTTTTAGAAGAGATAGCTAATGAACGTGATAGTGTTAAAATTGTTAAAATCGATATTGATGAAAATACCGAATTAACTAAAAAATATGGCGTTATGAGTGTTCCAACTTTAATCCTTTTTAAAAATGGTCAAATTATCGATATTAAAAATGGTTTTATGCCTAAACCAATTTTGACTAATTGGTTAAATGAAAAAAAATAATTTCAATTTATTGATATAGATAACCTCTAGATTTTAGAGGTTTTTTAATAGAAAAAATAAAAAATTTTTAAATTTATTATTTGAAACGTAAACGATATAATGTGTTTAGTAAGTAATTAGATCATGTATACAAAATTAGGACAAAGAAGCTGGAAAATATTATATAAATGTAGTAGATATTGAAAAAAGACTTGGTGAATTAGTTATAACAAAAGATAATGTTTTAAGATATCAATATATCGATGAAACTAAACAGATAGAAAATAAGTAGATTAATAACATATAAAAATTTACCAAATCCCGATTTATCGATTGGTTTTTATTTGGATAATTTTTAATTATAGTGTATAATTAAGTAGGGGCGAAAGGAATGGAAAAACAAGCTTTTTTAGAACAAAGTCAACAAATAAAGTTGATTAATTTAGCTAAATTGGGTAATTTAGAAGCACGTAATAACTTAATGAAAAATTATACTAACTATATTGAAAAGAAAGCTAATCGATATTTTAATAAATTAAAAGATACACAAATTGAAAAAGATGATTTAATACAAGAAGGTTTTTTGGCTATTTTAAATGCAATTAAAAAATACGATGAAACTAAGGGAAGTTTTTCAACTTATGTTACTTATTGGATAGATGCTAAAATGATTAGATATATCGAAAAAAATAGATTGTTATTTATTATTCCTCATGTTTATTATTATAAAATGGTAATGATTGAAAAAGTTAGTAATAATTTAGCTATGAAATTGGGTTATTATCCTAGTTTATCTGAAATAGCTTTGGAGTTAAAATGGCCATTAGAAAAACTTATAAGGACAATAAATTATCAAAAAGAAATATTTTATTTAGAAGAAAACATAAAAAACGATTTAAAATTAGGTGATTTTATTGCTTCAGATTCTTTATCAGCTGAAGATGAAGCTTTAAATAATTTATTTAAATTTTCTGATATAAAAAGTATCTTATTAGAAATTATAACTAACAATAAACAAATGACTGATAAAGAAAAAGACTTTATTAAAACTATGTATTTTAGTAATGACCAAGTTTTATCTTTAATAAAAACGACAGAAAAGCTAGGTAATGTTAAAGTTGGACAAACACCATGGCGTGCTTTAAGTAAATTAAGAACTTCTAAAGATATTTTAAAATTAATCGAACTATATCAATTTTTATATAATAGTGACGAAGAATATGTTATCTCTTTATTAAATAAACAAATAACTAATGATCAAATCAAACGAAAAAAGTTAAATAATGAACGAATTAATCGTTATCAAAAACGTAAAGAATTAAACTAAAAATTGTAAATGTTTTGTATGATTACAATTTTTTCATGTTTACTAACTTTTAGATATCTGTTAAAATAGAGTTGGTGGTTTATAATGCAACGATATTTCGCTTTAGCTAAAGAAAAAAACAAATTAGTTTTAAGTGATGATGATTTATATCATATTAAAACGGTAATGCGAATGCATGAAAATGATCAAATCGAAGTTGTTTTTAATAAACAATTATATATTGGTAAACTACTAACTGATTATCAAGTTGAAATTGTTAAAACAATTCCAACGGATATAGATAATAAACAAATAATTTTATTAATACCTTTGCTAAAAGAAACTAAAATGGATTTAATTTTACAGAAAAGTGCAGAATTAGGAGTAAGTAAAATTATTCCTGTTGAATTAGAACGTTCTATTATTAAGTTAGATAGTTTAAAAGCTGAAAAACGTTTAATACGTTGGCAAAAAATTCTTAAAGAAGCAAGTGAACAATCTAAAAGAATTGATATTCCTGTTATTACACCTATAAAAAAGTTGACTAGTTTAACCAATTTAGATGGTTTGAAAATTGTTTGTAGTACTAATGAACGTCAAAACACATTGAAAAAAGTTTTGAAAAACAATAAGGGTTATGATAAAATAATAGTATTAATTGGACCAGAAGGTGGTCTTACTGATAATGAAGAAAGCAACTTAGTCAGTAATGGATTTGTTAAAGTTACTTTAGGTAAATTAATTATGCGTGTTGAAACAGTTCCGTTATTTGTTTTAAGTATTCTTAATTATGAAAGTATGGTGGTAAAATGAGTTATTTAATGATTGATATAAAAGACTTGATTTATTATGTTATAATTATCGTTTGTTTATTAATTATTGCTGTTATTTTATTAAAATATTGGTCACTTAGGAAAGAAGAAAAAGAACAGGTTGTTGTAAGAAAAATTGAAGATCCTAAACCGAAACCAATTGTTAAACCAGAAGTTAAAGAAGATTCTAAGGTTCAAATCGAAGAGGAGGAAGAATTTACTAGCGAACTGGCTGATGTTTTAGAACAAATGCAGAAAAATCTCGAATCTGGTAAAAATGCAACTCAAATATTTGAAGAAGAACAAGAAGAAAAAGCGATTATTAGTTATCAAGAATTAGTACGAGCTAATTTAAAACAAGAAATTAATCCTCATAATGAATTTAAAGATATACCAGCTGATGATATTAAAGCTAAAGCAGAAGATATTGAAGACGAATTTAGCGAAATACCTATTGCTGAAGAAATTCCAATTTTAGATAACCAAATTAAAAAAGAAGAGAAAAAATTTAAACATACTGATTTTATTTCACCAATTTATGGAACAATGGATGTAAGTAGTATTCCTAAAAAGACTAAAATCGATGAAGCTAGAGATATTGACATTGAAAAGACTTTAAATTTAACAGGTTTAAGTGAAGAAAAGAAAAAGAATGCTGAATTTTTAAAATCTTTAAAAGAATTTAGAAATAATTTATAAGCCTATTTTAGGCTTTTTTTGGGAGGTTTTATGAAGTTTTATATTTATACTTTAGGTTGTAAAGTTAATACTTATGAAAGTAATGTTATGAGTGATTTATTAATAAATGCCGGTTTTATAAAAACTAATGATATAGCTGATATTTATATTATTAATACTTGTAGTGTAACTAATACAGCTGATAATAAATCGCTTAAATTAATTAGACAAGCAATTAGAAAAAATAATAAAGCTATTATTGTTGTAACTGGTTGTTTGTCACAAACACAAGTAGAACGTATTTTACCTATTGCTGGTGTTTCGATTATTTTAGGAAATAAAAATAAAAGTAAAATAGTTGATTATATAAATGATTATTTAAAAGATAAAAAAAGAATAGTTGATATTTATGATTTAAGTAAAGCTGATTTTGAATGTATGCAACTTAATAATTTTGATCAAACTAGAGCTTTTGTTAAGATTGAAGATGGTTGTGAAAATTTTTGTAGTTATTGCATTATTCCTTATACAAGAGGTAGAGTTAGAAGTAAGTTAAAGGAAGATGTTATTAAAGAAGTTAGCGCCTTAATCAAAAGTGGTCATCGAGAAATTGTTTTAACGGGAATTCATACCGGTAATTATGGTTATGATTTAGATTATGATTTTGCATCTTTATTAAAAGATTTAATAAAAATAGAAGGATTGGAACGATTAAGAATTTCATCAATTGAAATTACGGAGTTAAAAGATAATGTTTTAGAAGTTATAAAAAATTCTAATGTTTTAGTTGATCATTTACATATTCCTTTACAAAGTGGTAGTGATTATATTTTAAAAAAAATGAATCGTAAATATGATGTTGATTATTTTGTTGATAAGATTAATAAAATAAGAAAAATTAGACCTAATATTTCAATTACAACTGATGTAATTGTTGGTTTTCCTAACGAAACAGATGAAATGTTTAATGAAACAATTATGACTATTAAAAAAATAAAGTTTTCTAAATTACATGTTTTTCCTTATTCAAGAAGAAAAGGAACAGAAGCTGATTTGATGAGTAATCAAGTTAATGAAGAAGTAAAAAAACAACGAGTTCAAGAATTATTAAAATTATCTAAAAAATTAGAAATAGATTATATGAATAAATTTATTGATCAAGAAATAACTTTTATTCCAGAAGTTAAAAAAGATGGGTATTTAATTGGTCATACGGGTAATTATTTATTAATTAAACTTAAAGATAATAACTATAAATTGCATGAAAATTTGTTGATAAAAATAGTTAATGTTGAATATCCATATTGTATTGGTCAAATAGTTGACACTAATAATTGACTTTAGATTAGCAAAATAGTATATTGTTATTAGAGTAGGAGTTGGAATGATGAATAAAACGATTGGTAAAGTGTTTAAAAAACCTGAAAGTTATATTCGATTTAAATTGGGGGCAAATAGAAACGATACAGTTTTTTATTCTATTATAAAAAATAATGAAAAAGAAGAAGGTAAAATACCTCAATGGGGAATTGAAGATATTATTAAAGAACATTTAAATAAATTAGCTAATCAAAAGGTACAAGCTATACGCATAGAAGAAAAAAAATTTAAAGAAGATGGTACACAAGAAAATTGTTATGCTTTTAGTTTTAAAGATGATAAAGCTAAAACTAATATGTTAATTACTGTTCCTAGTTTTAGAATAGATAGATCAACAGAACAAGATGATTTAATAAAATGTTTAAAGGATAATTCAAGTGAAATTATGGGAGTAGTTAAGCGTAGAGAACGAAGTATAAAAAAATTAAAAGCAGCCATCACCACAGGAATAGTATTAGTTGGTGTACTTGGATCTCCTTATTTAAATAATTTTTTAAATACAGATGAAGCACCGGAATTTACACCACCAGCTGGCGCTGCTCATGTTTTGCAAGAAACGTATGGTGATATAGATCAAGAAAATTACGAAATTGATGGAACTAAAATTAGTTTTGAACAAGAAGGTCGTCAAAGATAGTTAAATACTATCTTTTTTTCGCAAACAAAAGTTCAGTTTTCGCTTAAAAAAAATAATAATTCGTGATATAATTAATAGGGTGATATCGTGAATTATATAAAAGGTAATTATCGTAAAAGTATTTATCAATCTGATAAAGGTTATGTTATCGGTCTTTTTAAAGTACGTGATACTAACGACGAGGAAATGAAAGATTTTATCAATAAAACAATAACTTTTACTGGGTATTTTCATGAATTAAATGAAGATGATACTTATTTTTTCTATGGTGAATTAGTCGATCATCCACGTTATGGTAGGCAATATCAAGTTAGCGAATATGAAAGAATACGACCTGATAATGTTGAGGGAATTATTGATTTTTTATCAAGTGATTTATTTCCAGGTATCGGTGAGAAATTAGCTAAAAAAATAGTCGAAGTTTTAGGTAAAGATGCTTTAGATAAAATTATTGAAGATCGTCATTCTCTAGATTTAATACCTAAATTATCTACCAAAAAAGCTGATCGTTTATATGATATTCTAGTAAAAAATGAAGAAGGACATAAAACGACTGTTTATTTAACAGAATTAGGTTTTAATATGCGAGATTCTTTTAATATATATAATGTTTATAAAAGTAATACTTTACGTATTTTGGAACATAATATTTATGATTTGATTGATAATGTTGATAATATTAGTTTTGAAAAAATAGACGAAATTGCTATTAAATTAAATATTGATAAATACGATGATAATCGTCTTAAAGCTTGTATTATTTATATGATGAAGCAAAATGTTTATAAAAATGGTGATATCTATATAAAACGTGATGATTTAATCAAAAAAGTCAATTATTATCTTCGATTAGAAATTGATAGTAATAGTTTTGATTCATATTTTGAACAATTGATTGATGAGAATAAAATAGTAATTGAAGCTGATCGATATTACTTAATAGATATTTATGAAGATGAAATTGTTGTTGCTGATAAAATTCATTATTTAATAAAAAAAGAAAAAACAAAATATTCTAATTTAAAAGATATGGTTAATCAAATGGAAGATTTACATGGTATTAAATATAATATTAAACAAAAAGAGGCTATTGTTAAAGCTTTAGAAAATAATATTTTGATAATTACTGGTGGACCTGGTACAGGTAAGACAACAATTATTAAAGCTATAACTAATTTATATCAAAAAATAAATAATTTAAATTATGAAGAGTTAGAAAGTGAAATTGCCTTACTTGCTCCTACTGGAAGAGCTAGTAAAAGAATGAGTGAGGCAACTTTATTACCGGCTATGACAATTCATCGTTTTTTAAAATGTGATCCTGAAAGTAAGGAATTTGCAATTAATGAATATAATAAAGATTATAGTAAATTAATTATTATTGATGAAGTAAGTATGATTGATATTGATCTTTTAGCTAATTTATTTAAAGGATTAACTAATGACATTAAATTAGTTTTAGTAGGTGATTATAACCAGTTACCGTCAGTTGGTCCTGGACAAGTATTAAAAGATTTAATTGAAAGTAATGTTATTGATACGATTCATTTAGATTTATTATATCGACAATCGGAAGATTCTTATATTACTTCTTTAGCAGAAGAAATTAAAGATAATAGTTTGAGTGAGAAGTTTTTAGAAGATCATAGTGATTATAAATTTTTAACTTGTTCATCCTTTAGTATTAGAAATAATTTAAAAAAAATTTGTAAACAAATTTATGATAAAGGTTTTGATTATAAAAAACTACAAGTTATGGCTCCGATGTATAGCGGCAGTAATGGAATTGATAATTTAAATAAAGAATTGCAAGAAGTTTTTAATCCTTCAAGTTTAGATAAAAAAGAGATTAGTTATGGTGATGTTATTTTTAGAGAAAATGATAAAATTTTACAATTAGTTAATATGCCTGAAGAAAATATTTACAATGGCGATATTGGTGTTATAAAACAAATAATACCAGCTAATATTAGTAGTAGTTCTAAAAACGAGTTAGAAATTGATTTTGATGGTCATATAGTAAAATATACTCCTAAAGATTTTAATAAAATTAAACATGGTTATATTATTTCGATTCATAAATCACAAGGTAGTGAATTTGATACAGTAATAATTCCTATTTGTAAAGAGTATCACCGAATGTTATATCGTAAATTAATTTATACTGGTATTACTAGAGCTAAAAAAAGATTGATTTTACTTGGTGAATCTCAAGCTTTTGTTTATAGTGTTCAAAATGATAATGAGTATATTAGAAAAACAACTTTAACTGAACGTTTAACAAAATTTGAATAATTTGGCTAAATATTTCCAAACTATTAATGTATGTAATATACATACGTTTCATATTTTCTGATTTAGGAAGGTGATTTTATGAAAATAACAAAATCGATGGCTTTAATGGCCGTAGGTGCAGGGGCAGTATTGTTATATCAAAAATATAATGAACCAGTAAAACAAAAATTGGAAAAAACTATAGGTAAACAAATGCATAGAACAGGTAAAAAATTAGAAGATATGATGTAATAAAAGACCTCTTTGTTGAGGTCTTTTATGAATGTGTGGTATAATAAAAATGGTGGTAAAATGAAAATGTTAGTAACTGATTTTGATCGAACTTTGTTTCCTGATCATTTTGAAGAAAATATTATTAGTATTAATGATTTTGTCGATCAAGGTAATATTTTGGTTATTGCAACTGGTAGAAATTTAAAAAGTTTATATGATCAAATAAAAGAATATAATATTAAATATAATTATTTGATTTGTAATGATGGAGCAGTTATTTATGATCAAAATTTAAATAGCATTTTTCAAGTTGAGATTGAACCTAAATTAGCTGAAAAGATAGTTCGTGAATTAAAAAAAGATAAAAATATTAAAGAAGTTTTTGTTAGTGATGGTTATAATTTACTCGAAAATGTTAGTCAAGTAACTGCTATATTTGGTAAACACATTAAAAAATATTTAGCTTTTAAAACTTTAAAAAAAATTGTTAATAAGTTTGACAATGTTCATGGTTATGTTAGTACTAATTGGGTAGCTATTAATGATAAGAAGGCTAGTAAAGGTATGGCTGTTAAGTATCTTGTTTCAAAATATAATTTGGCTAAAGAAGATGTTTTTACAATTGGTAATTCTTTTAATGATATCTCAATGAATGAAATGTATCAAGGTTATAGCGTAAAAAAAGCTAATTATGCTTTGAAAAGAGTAAGCATTGGTAAAGTAAAATCGGTAAGTGAGTTAATTAAAATAATTAATCAAAAATAATTGACATAAACTAGAATATACGATAAAATTATATATAGGCGTTTGGAGTAGTACTCAAGAGGCTGAAGAGGCGCCCCTGCTAAGGGTGTAGGTCGGGCAACCGGCGCGAGAGTTCGAATCTCTCCTACTCCGCCAGTATGTAATTAACCGTTGAAAATCAACGGTTTTATTATATCAAAAAATATTTAGGTACAAATTTTATCAAGACTTGATTTAATTTTTTTATAAAATAGTGTACATATAAAGTTATTGAAATATTAACATAATTTAAATATTTTGAAACAGTTATAATTTCAATTTCGTTGTTGATTACAACTATATCTGAAATCATATATTTTATTAGTTTAATATTTATATTATTAATAAAAACTATATGAATTTTAAAAATATCATATAGTTTTTATAAGTCTTTTAATCGGTTTTTAAATCATTTATTTCACTTAAAGATAATCCAGTAACTTTAATTATTTTATCAATGTCAATATCTAATTCTAACATATTTTTAGCTGTTTCTATTTTGTTTTGTTTAATACCTTTCTCTACACCTATTTTAGTACCTTTTTCTATACCAATTTTAGTTCCTTTTTCCATACCTTCTTCATAAGCCATAGCTTTATAAGTATTGTTAAGTAATCTTTGATCATCTTCATAACTCATAAAACTTTGAAAAGTCTCTTGATTATTTAAATTAGTTATTT
>CALVXC010000032.1 GCA_944368805.1 uncultured Bacilli bacterium | reverse complement strand
TGATCGTGCTAACCGTAATTTAACCCTAAGACCAGAAGGAACTGCTGGTATTGTCAGAAGCTATATTGAAAATAAATTATACAGTCGTTCTAACAAACCTATAAAAGCTTGGTATTTTGGTCCAATGTATCGTTATGAACGTCCACAATCTGGAAGATTTAGAGAATTTTATCAATTTGGTTTAGAAGTATTTGGTTCTAATGACCCAATGATTGATGCTGAAGTTATTAGCATTATAGTTAATTTATATAAACTTTTAGGTTTAAAAGGAATAAAAGTTAATATAAATAGTTTGGGAGACAGTCAATCACGAACTAATTATCACAAAGCTTTAACCGATTATTTCAAACCTTATTTAAATCAGTTATGTTCAGATTGTCAAACACGTTTTAATAAAAACCCTTTACGAATTTTAGACTGTAAAATAGATCATGAAAAAGAAATTATGAAAAACGCTCCTAAAATGATCGATTATTTAAATGAAGAAAGTAAAACTCATTTTAATAAAGTTCAAGAATATTTAGATAGCTTAAATATTGACTATGTTGTTAATCCTAACATTGTTAGAGGATTAGACTATTACACTCATACAGTTTTTGAAATCGAAGCTGATATCCAAGGTTTTGGTTCACAAAACGTTTTATGTGGTGGAGGTAGATATAATAACTTAGTAGCTAATATAGGTGGTGATAACACACCGGGTGTTGGTGTTGCTATTGGTATTGAAAGATTATTTCAAGCTTTAGAATTAGAAAATATTGATCTAGACTATTATATGGGTATTGATTGTTATCTTATTCCATTAACCAATAATGAAAAAAAATACACCATAAATTTAAGTCAAGAACTTAGAATGAACGGTTTTAATGTTGATTTAGATTATATGAATCGAAACTTAAAAAGCAATTTTAAACAAGCCGATCGTTTAATGAGCAAATTTATTATAATTATTGGCGAAGAAGAAACAAAAACAAATGTTTTGACTATTAAAAATAATATTACGAAAAAAGAATTCAAACTAAAAAAAGAAGACTTAATTAACTATTTAGATGAGAATTTAGGTGAAGAAAATGATTAAAGATTTAGAACAATTTTTAGATAAAGAAATAACCTTACAAGCTTTTGTTGATAATATCAGAAATTTACAATATGTCGCCTTTATTATTTTAAAAGATGCATCTGGTAAAATACAAATGACTGTTGAAAAAGAAGGAAATGACGATTTAGTTAAAATAATCGATGAATTAACGATTGAGAGTACAGTTAAAATAACTGGTAAACTAATTAAAAATGAAAAAGTTAAATTAAATGGAATGGAAATCATTCCCAATAAAATCGAAATAACTTCTAAAGCATTAGCTGAATTACCAATTGATTACAAAAACAAAGATAAAGTTTTAAGAGAAACAAGATTAGATTATCGTTTTCTAGATTTAAGAAGAGAAGATAACCAACTATTATTTAGATGTCAATCATATATCGAACATCTTATGCGTGAATATTGGTTTAATAATAATTATACTGAAATTCATACACCTAAAATAAGTGGTAGTGGAGCTGAAAGTGGAGCTGAAATGTTTAAACTAGATTATTTTGGAAAAACAGCCTACTTATCACAATCACCACAATTTTATAAACAAATGGCTATAGCTAGTGGTTTTGAAAAAGTATTTGAAATTGGACCGGTTTTTAGAGCAGAAAATTCTCATACATCATATCATGCGACAGAAATAGAAATGATTGATGTTGAATTAGCGTGGCTTAATTCTGTTGAAGAGATTATGGATGAACAAGAAAAATGGTTAAAATATGTTTTTAATCATTTAACTGATCAATATCAAGAACAAATTAAACAAACTTTTAATGTTAATTTATCCAAAATCGATTATGATTTTCCAAGAATTGATTTTTATGAAGTTAAAAATATACTAAAAGATCAATATCAAGGTGAAAAAGCTGAAGATCTAGATCGCACTGAAGAAGAATTAATTGGTAAATATGTTAAAGAAAAATACAATAGTGATTTTGTTTTTATTACTAACTATCCTTATAGTGCACGTTCTTTTTATGTAATGAAAGATAAAGATAAAACCAAAACTTATGATTTACTTTATAAAGGAATTGAAATTACTAGTGGCGCTATAAGAGAACATCGTTATGACGTTTTAAAAAATCAAATTATTGAAAAAGGTTATGATCCTAAAAATTTTGAATTTTATTTAGAATTTTTTAAATACGGAATGCCACCACATGGTGGGTTTGGAGTAGGAATGAACCGAATTTTAATGCGTTTATTTGAAATAGATAATATTAGAGAAGCTACTTTTATTTATCGTGGTCCAACTAGATTAAATCCATAAATTTAAGGGGGAAATGAAATGTTAAATAAAAATAAAGTTAAATTTTTAGTTATAACTAAAGATAAAAACAATTATAATGGACAAAAGGTATTGATTGATGTTAAAAAGAAAGTATTATTACAATCTAATCAAATAAATAATTTTTCTTATTTAAAAATGATAACCAAAGATTTGGATAAACTTCAAAAAGATTCATTCGCACACATTACTACAATCGATGATTATGCTTATGAAGAAGGAAGTTTTGGAATTGTAAATACAAATTCTTTAATAGTAATACCAAAATGTTTAGCTCGTAACTATAATCGTGAATTTTATAGTAATCTAAATAGTCAAATTGGAAAATATTTGCCAGTTCATAATGAATATGATTTAAAAGATAATATGCGAAAATGTTTAACTATCGGAAACGAAAAAGACTTTAAACAACTTTTAAAATTTTATAAAAAACAGTTATTAAATAAACAAATTGATGTTGAACTGTTAAGTGAAATTCATTATTGTTTATTTAATAAATCACAATTAATAAGACCATTTGATACCGATCGAAGAAGTGAAGAATTAATGACTAAAATACTATTAAAAAAATAGGTACTATAATTAAATTATAAATAGAATAGGAGGGGTAAGAAAATGAAAATTGTTAATAACGTTCAAAAATATGATATCATTTTAGAAATGCTAAAAGAACAATTAGAATTAACAAATAGATTGTTATATAAAGATAAAACGGTTTTAGATAATTATCAAGAAATTGATATAAAATCTTTAGAAATAAAAATGACAATTACTAATTTAACAATCGATTATTTTAATCACATTATTGATACATTTAGTAAACGTCAAATTAGAAAAAATAATCTTATTAATATGATAATTAGTGGAATATATTATTCAAGAAAACGAAACAAAAATATATTAGATACATACTTAAATAGCGAAACTATTACTCGTAATAATCAAACAAAACCTACTGATTGTTATGATTTGATTATTAACAATTTATCTTTAAGTATTAATGATTACACAAAACCATTTAGTAAAATTAAGAAAAAAGATTTAAAAGAAAAAATTCAACAAGCTAGAATTGAAACGCTTAAACATTTTAACATATCAAAAATAAGAAATGAAGAAATAAACCAAACTAAAAAAGATAAATATTATCGTCTATATAACCAAGAAGATAAAATAATTTCTTTAAATGAACAAATAACTTATTTTCAAAATTTAAAAAATGATTTAGAAAAAGACATAATAAATAAATATGCAAGTGAAGAAGAATTTCAAACCGATCCTAAAATTAAAATTAATTCAATAGGTAAAATAATAAATT
Organism: uncultured Bacilli bacterium; assembly: GCA_944368805.1. Classification (GTDB taxonomy): domain Bacteria; phylum Bacillota_I; class Bacilli_A; order RF39; family UBA660; genus CALVXC01. The sequence goes on along the minus strand of CALVXC010000032.1, from coordinate 12,938 downwards.
AACAATTTTGATTAAAACTTAATAATTAAAATTGTTTTTTATAAAATTAATTGTATAAAGTTGTGAGGTAATATGGAAAAATATCGCGAAATTGAAAAAAGTATTATTAAAAAATATCGTAAAACAATTTGGTCCAAATTTATAAAAGCTATTAAACAGTATGAACTAATAGAAGAAAATGATAAAATTGCTGTTTGTATTTCTGGAGGAAAAGATTCATTTTTGTTAGCTAAATGTTTAGAAGAATTAAAAAGACATGGTGTGTTTAAATTTGAATTAATCTTTATGGTTATGGATCCTGGTTATAATAAAGAAAATTTAAATAAAATAAAAGAGAACTTACAATTACTTAATATTAAGGCTCATATTTTTAAAACAGATATATTTGAAATTTCTTCTAAATTAGATAACGAAAATCCTTGTTATATGTGTGCGAAAATGCGTCGAGGTTATTTATATAGTGAAGCTAAAAAACTCGGTTGCAATAAAATTGCTTTAGGGCATCATTTTGACGATGTTATTGAAACAGTTTTATTAAATCAAATTTTTAATGGTACTTTTAGTACCATGATGCCTAAATTAAAAAGCGACAATTTTAAAGGTATGGAAATTATTAGACCACTATATTTAATTAGAGAAGATAATATAAAATCATGGGCAAAATATAATAATTTACAATTTTTAGATTGTGCTTGTTTAGTAACTAAAAAAACTTTAGGAAAAAGAATTGTTGTTAAAAAATTAATTAAAGATTTAGATAAAATTCATAAAGACGCTTCTAAAAACATTTTTTCATCAACTAAAAATGTTAATTTAGATGCCTTAATCGGTTATAAACAAAATGACAAAAAATATGATTTTTTGAAATATTATGGTTCAAAAAAATAAAAAAGTATGCTATAATTAAAATACCTAGAGAATACGGTTGTCATTATCAAAAACCTACTAATTAACGTATTGGGAATCTAATTAATAGATGGTGTTGAATACTTAAATTTTTAAGGATCCTAAAATTTATTATGTGATGCCCACCTGGGAGATCAGGTTTTACGTAAAAGACGCCGGTTCTTTGGGAAATTATATTTTGGAGGATATTTATGAATTTATTTAACAAAGAAAAAGAATTTGTTTTAAAATTAATTAATGGAATATTACTTATTTGGATAATTATTGCTATTGTAATTGTTTTCAGTAATATTGTAAATTTAGTAGTAAAAGATCCTGAATTAACTTATGACGAATATAGAATAGTTAATTGTGTTCAATCACCTGATGAAGATGCAACTGAAGCTGAATTATCTTGTCAAGAACAATATCAAGCTGTTGAGATTAATAATCGTAGTCAAAACTATTACTATTACCGTTCTATCGTAATTTGTTTAGCCAATATTTTAATTGTTGGTAGTGTTATCTTTATATTAAATCGAAACGATAAAATAGAACCAACTAAACAAACAACAACAAAAAAGAATAAAAAATAGATTTTGAATTTCAAAGTCTTTTTTTCTTGACTAATAATTGTTATAATAAAAAAGGTGATAAAAATGTTAGAGCGTTTGGAGCTGTTATTTAAAGATAAAGTTGAATTAATTAAACAAACAACAGTTATGATTATTGGATTAGGTGGCGTAGGTAGTTATGCTTTAGAAGCTATTGTTCGTAGTGGTGTTAATAAAATTATTGTAGTTGATAATGACTTTATCGATATAACTAATTTAAATAGACAGTTACTTGCGCTTAAAAATAATATTAACGATGCAAAAGTAATAGTAGCTAAAAAGCGTATTTTAGATATTAATCCTAATTGTGAAGTTATAACAATTAAAGAATTTATAACTAAAGATAATATTGATCAATTATTTGCACTAAAACCTGATTATATAATTGACGCTATTGATACAATTGAAACTAAAAAACAAATTATTAAAGAATGTTTAAATCGCCATATCAAATTTATTTCAGCTATGGGAACAGCTAATAAAACTGATCCAACTAAATTAGAAATTATTGATATTCGTAAAACTAGTTATGATCCAATTGCTAAAATAATTAGAAAAACAGTAAAAGATTTAAAAACAAACGAAAAAGTAATGGTCGTTTGTAGTAAAGAACAACCTAAAATTAAGGATGCTTTAGGTAGTAATGCATATGTGCCTAGCGTAGCTGGTTTGTTGTGCGCTAGTTATGTAATAAACGATATAGTAGGTGAGATTGATGAAAGACATTGAAAAACATTTGAAAGAAATTCTTAAATCAATTAGTGGTAATATTTTAGGAATAGGAATTAAAGATGAAAAACTAATTAAAATAATTGATAATAATATAAATATTAATAATTGCACTTTATTAAATAATATTAATACTTCTGATAGTGATGAAAAGGGTTACATTCAAACGATTAACATTAGACGTTTACGTAAAGTTTTTAAAAAGAAAAAAACCGATTATATTATCGGCAATATGGAAGATTTAGAGAAGTATTTAAAATATTTTATCAAAGATAGTATTTTTATTAGTCGTAATAAAATTTATCTCTATGGTAAATTAGATAAAGAAAAGTTTGATAATTTAGTAAAAAAGTATGAACGCTATAACGTTGAAATAGCAATTAGAAGATATCGCCAAAACTTTTTACTTACAATTGATAGTCAAAATGCTAAATCATATAAATTAAAGGATCTTGGTTATTTTATTTATGATACAATTAGTGATTTACTAACAATATTTACTGATATTTTAGCAAAATAAAAAAATATTCGAAATTGAATATTTTTTATTATTTTTTCAAAATACCTCTAATTGGAGCAGAATTTCGATAAATAAAATACAATGCTTGATTAGTAATTAATTCTAAATCACCAATATATTCAACAGCTTTAGCATTAAAACCGAATTTAAATTCGTTTAGTTGTTTATATTTATTGTTTTTTAAGGCGTAATTACTCATTCCTCCTAGATTAAACTTATTAAAACCTTCTTTAGAATATTTTTCCATTAACTTCCAAATAAGTAAATGTTTAGAACTTAAAAATTTATATTGAGGATCATATCCATCCATTAATAAGTAAACTTCATCATGATTTTTAATAATTAAACAAGCTGAGGTAATGATACCTTCAGGATGATCTTTTAATAATTGAGTAGCTAATACCAATTGATTTTTATAATAAGCTAAAACTTTATCAGCTTGTAATTTACGATTAAGTAATTTTTCACTGTTTTTAGTACTTATTTCAGAATTGATTTTCGTTGTTACAAGTTCTTGTTTAACTAAATCGTTTTGAATAGTTTTTAAGTAAGTTTCGGTATCTAGTTTTGAATAATAAAATTCAACATTTTTCTTTTGATCAAAATTAAGATAAACATCTTGAAAATATTTTAAATCACGAGGATATTTTTTTTCAGTTTGAATTGATAAGTATGATAATTCATTAATAGTTCCACGATAAATCTTAACTCCTTTTTGATCGACACTTCTTATTTTAGTTTTAAATTCTTTTTTTAAATCATTAAATAATATATAATAAGGAGCATTTATATCAATAACAGCTTCAAAACGTGGTTTAAAAGCCTCGAAATAATTGTTATATCCTAAATGATAAAATCCAAGTTTTTTTAAATCTTCAAAAATAGCATCATAGTAACTATTAGTAGCAATTACTTTATTTTTATTATCATAAATTGTTTTAATAATTAAAGGGTTCATTTTAATAGCGATAACATCTTTTTTACCCAAATATTTTTTAACACCTTTAGTAAAAGTTTCGACTAATTTAAAATTGCTATAATCAATTAAAAAACCTCTAGGTGCATAAGCATATTTAAAGCCAAATAGTTTTTGAATTAAAATAAGGGAAGCTGCTAAAATATTGTTATTTTCATCAACTAAACCTAAAAAGACAATACCAAATTTCTGTTCTTTCATTACATTGGCGTATTCTACTGTTTGATAAAGCGAATGAACATTGTAGTTTTTAGTAAAATTATCAAATTCTAAAGCTGTTAATTCCCTAACATGCATCTTACCCCTCCTTTTTATTAGTTAATTTATTTTTTAAATAAATAATAAATGGTGGCATTACCGAAATAAAAATAATGGCAATAATAATAACTGAAAAATTATCACGAACAAATGGAATATTACCAAAAAAGTAACCAGTTATTGTAAATAACAATACCCAAGCAATCGCACCAACTACATTATAACTTAAAAAATGTTTATATGACATATGACCAATACCAGCTACAAAAGGAGCAAAGGTCCGAACAATTGGGACAAAACGAGCTAGAACAATTGATTTACCACCATGACGTTCAAAAAAGTGTTGAGTTTTATCAATGTATTCTTTTTTTATAAAACGATTGTTTTCAAGTTTATATAATTTGTTAGAAAAATATTTGCCGATATGGTAATTAACAGTATCACCTAAAACAGCTGCTAATAAAATTACTATGAATAAAGTGAAAATATTTAAACTACCAAGCGAAGCAAAAGTAGAAGCTGCAAAAATTAATGAATCACCAGGTAAAAAAGGTGTAACTACTAAACCAGTTTCACAAAAAATAATAATAAATAAAATTAAATATGTTTCCGTTCCATAATGACTTATAATTTCACCCATATGAGTATCTATATGAACGATAAAATCAATTAAACCAGTTATAACTTCCATAGTCATCTCCTAACTTTAAGATACATAATAATTATACTTCTTTTTAACGATTTTATCAACCTTTTTATCATCAATGATTAAGAAAAGTGTAGAGAGCAAAAAAAGATGAAATTTTTAATATTATTTAAATAAATTATCATCTTTTTTCTAATAAGTTTATTTATAAGTGATTTGCTTAACATTTTTTTAAAAATCTTATTATTGAAACAGGAAAATAGATAACTTTTATCGAATGATATAAGTAAGGGGATTTGGATTCAAAATATTATTGAATTTTATCCAGCTATTTATGATAATATATTTAAAAAAGTAATGTTAAATCCTAATAATATTAAATATTTAAAATACTTAATTAATTTTATAACGAAAATACCTTATAACAATTTAAATAATTTAATAGCTATTAATAATGAAATTCTTGTTAATAAAAAATAAAAATTCTTAAATAGATAACAGAAATTTAGAATATATCATATTAATTTAAAATATATAAATAATAATTTTATTAAAAAAAGGAAACACTATTTATTTTCCTTTTTACAATCATGATTCTTTTCAGATTTTTCTTCATCTTGACACTCACAATAATCTTTTTTATTTTCTAAAGAGTTATCATTATTAATTTTACATTCACATTTTTTACATTCTTTAACTTGTTTTTTGTTTTGTTTATTATCCATTTTAATCACCATTAATATTTTTAACCTAAATTTATTTTATATACATAAAATAATCTTTTTAACAATATATTTATAATGGTGATATTGATGGACAAAATAACCGTTGGTTTACCTAAAGGTATATATTATTATTATTATGGTGATATGTTAAAATATTTTTTTAACAACTTAGGAATCAATATTGTTATTAGCCCCGATACTAATCGGGAAATTATTGATGAGGGTATTAAATATTCTAATGATGAAATGTGTTATTCTTTAAAGATTTTGTTGGGCCATGTTAGTTATTTAAAGGATAAATGTGATTATTTAATTGTTCCAAGAATCAATAATTTTGGTAAAAAAGATCAAACATGTACTAATTTTTTAAGTTTTTATGATTTAATTAAAAACATATTTAATATTAAAATAATTGATTTTAATATCGATTATCTTAATTTAGAAACAGAAGTTAAAGCATTTATTCAAATGGCCAGAAAATTAGGAGTAAATAAAAAAAGATCATTAAAAGCATATAAAGTTGCTTTAGAAAAAAGTGAAAAAAAATTGAGAAAAGAAATATTTAAAAATATGGATAAACTAAACAGTCCTAAAACAAAACTTTTAATTGTTGCTCACCCTTATAACATTTATGATCGTTATATCGGAAAACCAATTACTACTTTTTTAGAAAAAATGGATGTTGAAATAATTTATGCCGATAAATTTAATCCAAAAATAACTAATAAATTATCAACTTGTTATTCAAAACAATTATATTGGAAATATAACAAAGAAATAATTGGGTCAATCAAATTAGTTTCAAATCAAATTAATGGTATTATTTTTTTATCAGCTTTTCCATGTGGACCAGATTCTTTAGTAAACGAATTAGTTATAAGAAAGCTAGATTTACCAACTTTAAATTTAGTTATAGATGATAATGATTCTTTGACAGGTATTGAAACACGTTTAGAAAGTTTTGTTGATATAATTGAACAAAAATAAAATTATATCATTTCCTCATATGGGAAATTATTTCATACCTGTCAAATATTTATTGACTAAATGCTTAAATATTAAAGTTTTAAATCCACCTAAAATAACTAATAAAACAATCGAATTAGGAGTTAAAAATAGTCCTGAATTTGTTTGTATGCCTTTTAAATACACTTTAGGAACTTTTATTGAAGATTTAGATCGTGGTGCGAATGTTTTACTTCAAGCTGGTGGAGGATGTCGTTATGGTTATTATGGAGAATTACAAGAAAAAATTTTAAAAGATTTAGGTTATGATTTTATTTATATTAACCTTATTAATGGTGGTAACCATCAAATTTGTAAAATATATCGTTTAATTAAAAAAATTGATCCTAAATTTAAAATTTATAAGTTTATAAAATACTTTATAATAACTATTAAAATGGTTAAATACATGGATAAAATTGATGATTATATTAGAAAAAATATCGGTTTTGAAGTTATTCCTAATAGTTTTACTGATTTACAAAAAGAAATGTTTAAAGAATTTAGTAAAGTAAATAGTCTTTATAAATTAAGAAAACTTTATCATAAATACTTTAAAAAATTCAAATTATTACAAGTAAATAAACCTAAAAATGTTTTGAAAGTTGGAATTATTGGTGAACTTTATACTATTATGGAACCGTTTGCTAATTATTTTTTAGAAACAGAATTAGCTAAAATGCATATTGAAATCAAACGTTTCACTAACGCTTATTATTTATTATTTCAAAAAAGAAAAGGAAGTAAAAAATATTTAAAATACGCTAGTGAATACGTTAAATACAAAATGGGAGCAGATGCTACTGATAATATAGGAAGATGTAAATATTTATGTGAAAACGGTTATGATGGTATTATTCATATAAAATCATCTTTTTGTACTCCCGAAATAGCAGCTATGCCAATTATTAGTAAGATAAGCAGAGAATATAATATTCCCGTTATTTATTTTAGTTTTGATGCCAATACTTCCGAAGTAGGAATTAAAACCCGACTTGAAGCATTTTATGATATGTTAGAAATGAGGAAAAACAAATGAAGAATGGTTATTTAGGAATTGATATCGGTTCAATTTCTACTAAAGGTGTAATTATTGATGATGACAACAATATTATAACATCACTTTATATTTGGACGGAAGGTAATCCTATTGAAGCTGTAAAAAAACTAATAAAAAAATTACAAAACAATCTTCCTAATAATGTATTAATTAAAGGTATTGGTACAACGGGAAGTGCTCGTAAATTAATTGGTTTAATGGTAGACGCTAATATTGTTAAAAATGAAATTATTGCTCACGCTATTGGAACTTTAGCCTTTTATCCTGATGTTAAAACCATTTTAGAAATAGGTGGTCAAGATTCTAAAATAATTCTTTTAAACAATCAAATGATAACTGATTATGCAATGAATACTTTATGTGCTGCTGGAACTGGTTCGTTTCTTTCTAGTCAAGCAAAAAGATTAGGAGTTAACATTGAAGAATTTGGCTCATTTGCTTTAAAATCAACCAATCCAGTTAAAATAGCTGCCCGTTGTACCGTTTTTGCCGAATCAGATTTAATTCATAAAGCCCAAGTTGGATATCAAAAAGAAGATATAATTGCTGGTTTATGTAAAAGTATTGTTTTAAATTATTTAAATAATGTAGCTAAAGGAAAAAAAATATATGGACCTGTTGTTTTTCAAGGTGGTGTTAGTAAAAATAAAGGCGTCGTTAAATATTTTAAAGAAATTTTAAAAACCGATGTTATAGTTGATCCTAACAGTCATTTAATGGGGGCAATTGGTATCGCTATTTTAGCGCGTAAAAACAAAACAGGTAAAACTTACAATTTAAACATTCAAGAAATTAGTTTTAAAACAATTGGTAGTGATTGTGGTAAATGCGCGAATAACTGTGAAATTTTAAGAATATATAAAAATAATCAATTAATCGATGCATGGGGTAATAAATGTGAAAAAGGTTTGAAAGTTAAATAAAAATTATCAATTCAAATAATTTGTGATATAATAAATTAAGGAAGTGGTTATATGTATTTTTTTGAAACGCTCATTTTTATAATAGGTGCTGCTATTTTAGCTTTTATTGGCTATGTTTTTGGTAAAAAAGGAACTGATGCTTTTAAAGATTTAAAGGAAAAATTAAAAAAAAATAAAAAGTAATATCTTCAAATTATTTTATAAAATTATCTTATTTAAAATAAAGATAATTTTTTTATAGACATTTTTACTATTATCAGTTATAATCAGATTTGTGTAGTTAGGAGCTTTATATGTTAATTTATAATCAAGATTATACTTTAGAAAATAAAAAACTAGTAGTTAAAGATCATGTTAAAACAATTGATCCTAGTTTTAATTATAGTGATTTTGAACAGGTTATTTTACCACCATATTTAAATATAATTAAAGCTTCATCTTTTTACCAAGGAAAATTAACTTCATTAATTATTCCTAATTCTGTTTTAGAAATTGGTTTTAAAGCTTTTGCTCATAATTATAATTTAAAACACATTATTTTACCCTCTAATTTAAATAAATTAGCTGAAGGTGTATTTTTAAATTGTGATTTAAGAAAAATAACTTTACCTAAAAATTTAACTACTATTGAAACTAATGCCTTTAGATATAATAAATTAACTAATATAAATATCCCACCTAATGTCAAAAAAATAGGTTCGGGAGCTTTTGCCGATAATCAACTTTCTAATGTTTTTTTGCCTGATAGTATCACTGAAATTGGCAATTATGCTTTTAGTAACAATTGTTTACAACAAATAACTTTACCTAAAAACTTAACTAAAATTCCAACTGGTATGTGTTTGAATAATTTCATTAATCAAATAGTTATTCCAAGTAGTGTTACCGAAATTGGTGAAAATGCTTTTGATAATATTGATGTTATTTATAAAGATAAGAAAATAACTAAAGAAGAAATAAGAAAATATGGTTGTGAAAACATTATTAGAATTAGTAAGATATTATCTTTTGTTCCTGATTTTAAATTTAACGATATATCTAAACCATTATTAATGAGTTTACCATTAACTAAACAAGCTATTAAATCATTTAAAATAAATTTAGAATTATTTAAAAAAATTAAGCAAGAAATTTTTAATAAGCAACTTACTGATGATAATTTATATAAATTATGTTATATATTAGGTATTTTTAATTTAGATAAAGCTAAACAAAAACAAATCATTAATATTCTTTTTGATATTTCACAGTATTATCATCATTCTAAACTACAAGAAGTTTTAACCCCTATTAAACTAACTAATTATTATCCAACATTAGCGTATACATTACTTACTGAATATGAAAATCCTGAATTATTTGAAGTTTTAGCTGAATATTATAACCGTTTTTTAGAAATTGATAAAAACATTAAATTAAAGAAAAAAGAAAATTTAGCTTTATTAAATAGTAAAATAAAAAAAGGTCAAGCTAGTAAAGAATTAGAAAAATTAATGATAGCTGATTTAAAAAAAATTCATACTACTGAAATATGTCATTATTTAAAAGAACACTTATATAAAATTAGACCAGGTAATGAAAAATTATTAGAAATTGTCGAACAGTTAAAACCTTACATTAAAGATAAAAATTTTGAAGAAATTCAAGATATTTATGAACAAAGTAAAATTTACTTTCAAACTAATGAACATTTATTAGAGAGTTTTAAAGGTAAGTGGAATAAATATAATTACTATTTTGTTCAAAATAGTGATCCAGTTAATTTTATTTTAGGATATTTAGTTAACTGCTGCGCTAAATACGGTTCAAAAGGTCATGATATAATGGTTCAAAGTATGATTAACCCTCAAATTAAAAATTTAATCATTTATGATAATCTAGGAAGGATAATTGGTAAATCTACAGCTTTTTATAATTTAAATGAGCAATATATTTTATTTAATAATGCTGAAATATCTCAAAAATTTATCGATACGAAATCAATTGAGGAAAAAATTGCTGTATTACATACAATTATCGAAGCTAGTATTTGTCAAGTTGAAAAATTATCTCGAAAAAGTTTAAAAGTATCAGAAGTTAGAATGGGAATGGATCGTAATGATTTAAAAAAAGCTATTTTAAAAGAAGGACTACCTATATTATATGATGAATTGTTAGCTAATTATCCTTATAAAGAATATATTGATAGCGTTAAAGATAAAAGTCAAGCTATTATTTTAAAAAAAGATAAAAAGCGTTTTTAAAAGTAAAAATGATTAGTTTTAAAATATTTACTTAAAAATTTTTATTAAAGTGTTTTATTACAATATTAAATGTACTAAATTAGTAAATAGCGAATAAAATTTAAAAGGTTGACAACTTTAAATAATTGGTGTATAAAATATGATAAGTAAAAAAAGGAGGTTATTTAATGGGTAAAAAATTAGTTATAGTGGAATCACCAAGTAAATCAAAAACAATCGAAAAATATTTAGGAAAAGATTATAAAGTAGTATCATCTAAAGGGCATATTAGAGATTTATCAACTAGAGGTAAATATGGTTTAGGAGTTGATATTGAAAATAATTTTAAACCAGATTATGTTACTGTTAAGGGTAAGAAAAAAGAAATTGATGCTTTAAAAAAAGATGTTAAAGCTAGTGATTTTGTTTATTTAGCTACTGACCCAGATCGTGAAGGGGAAGCTATTTCATGGCATTTATATGATACTTTAGGACTTAGTGAAAATAACTATGACCGTATTGTTTTTAATGAAATAACGAAAAAAGCTATTTTAAACTCATTAAATCATCCACGTAAAATTGATCAAAATTTAGTTAATTCACAAGAAGCAAGGAGAATTTTAGACCGAATTATTGGCTTTAGATTAAGTAAATTAATTCAATCTAAAACTGATGGTAAAAGTGCTGGTCGAGTTCAAAGTGTTGCTTTAAAATTAATTGTCGATAAAGAACGTGAAATAGAAGCTTTTAAAGCTAGTGAATATTGGACCATAACTGGTCATTTTAGTGAATTTACAGCCGATTTATTTAACTATAATCATACAGATATTGAAATTAAAACAGAAGTTGAAGCTAATGAAATATTATCTAAATTATCGAATAGTTTTAAAATTGAAACAGTCGATAAAAAAACTAAAAATAAAAAATCCAAGTTTCCTTACATAACAAGTACTTTACAACAAGATGCTTCTAATAAGTTAGGTTTTAACTCTAAAAAGACAATGAGTATTGCCCAAAAATTATACGAAGGAATTGCCTTAGAAGATGAAACAGTTGGTTTAATTAGTTATATGCGTACTGATTCAACAAGATTAGCTGATGATTTTATTAATGAAACGATAAAATATATTGATTCTAAATACGGTAAAGAATATATTGGTTACGTTAAAAAATCTAAAAATAAAGATAATGTTCAAGATGCGCATGAAGCTATTAGACCAACTAGTATTATACGTACTCCTGAAAGTTTAAAAGCTTATTTAAAAAATGATGAATATAAATTATATCGTCTTATTTATTATCGTACCTTAGCTTCTTTAATGAGTGATGCGAAAACCGATAATACAACAGTCATTTTAGATAACAACAATTATCAATTTAAAGCTACTGGTCAAGTTTTAGTTTTTGATGGCTACTTAAAAGTATATAGTGAATATGAAGATATAAAAGATACGGTTTTACCAGATTTAGAAAATTATAATTCTAACATTATTGTTTCTAATGATATTACAAAAGAACAACATTTTACAAAACCACCAGCACGTTATACGGAAGCTAAACTTATTAAAGAAATGGAAGAATTAGGTATAGGTAGACCAAGTACTTATTCCAGTACAATGGAAACGATTAAAAATAGAGGGTACGCTAATTTGGTAGATAAAAAATTCGTTCCAACTGAAATTGGTTTTGAAATAACTGATAAGTTACAAGAAAATTTCAGCCATTTAATTAATGTTGATTATACAGCTAGAATGGAAGAAGATTTAGATCAAATAGCCGACGGTAAAATTGTTTGGTATAATGTTTTGAATGATTTTTATCAAAAATTTGAACCTTCCGTTAAAGAAGCATTTGATAAAATGCCTAAAAAAGAACCAGAAAAAACCGGTGAAGATTGTCCTGAATGTCATCATCCGTTAGTTTATCGAAATGGTAAATATGGTAAATTTATTGCTTGTAGTAATTTTCCTACATGTAAATATATTAAGACTGAACCTAAAGAAGAAATTGAAATAATTGATTGTCCTAATTGTGACGGTAAAATTATTGAAAAGAAAAGTCGTAAAGGGAAAGTTTTTTATGGATGTAATAACTATCCTAAATGTAAAACTGCTTATTGGGATAAACCAATCGGTGATAAATGTCCTGAATGTAATGCAATGTTAACAGAAAAGAAAGGCAAAATTAAATGTAGTAGTTGTGATTATGTTAAAGAATAACTTATTAAATTTACTAGACTAATTATCAAGCTTGACAATTAGTCTCTTTTTAATTAAAATAAAGGCGTATTTAGGGGGCTATTATGAGTAAAGAAGAAAAACAAAAAAATGAATTAAAAAGAATAAAAAGATTATATGGCGAGAAAATGGAACATT
>CALVXC010000031.1 GCA_944368805.1 uncultured Bacilli bacterium | reverse complement strand
TTACAACAACAAAATCTTAAAAATAATTAAAATCAATATTTTATATCTATTTTTATTTTAATAAAATGTTGTGTCAATTCTTCTTTTCATTTTAAGCTTTTAATATAGAGGCTTAAAAATCAATTTAATCAAAATTCATAATCCTTATTTGAATTTCTTTTCATTCAAACATGATAGTCAAAAACAAAAAGAGCATTCGGGCATTTTTTAAAAATACCCAAATGCTTTTTCTTATTTTGACCATGAACCACTAACTGAAAAGAAAGGGATGCTAAAACCATTTCCATCGGTTTCATCAATCAAATAGTCATTTTTTATAACCATATTCATATGATTGAAAAAAGGCAGGTGAAAAAATGGATATTATTCTAAAAGCTCACCATGTATTTAAAACGGATATCAAAGATGAAGAGAAATTTAAAGAAAAATTCAACCAAAAATTATTAAAAGTGATTTTATATCTTGAAAATGAAAAACACTAAAATTTGATATAACTATCAATTTACTGTATAATGAAATGCAGTAATGAAGATGTTCTGATAGTTATTCATGAAACGGAGGAATAACTATGAGAATCAGAGTCGGACTTTATGCGAGACTTTCCGATGAAGACCGAAATAAAGCAAAAGGAAGTGATGAAAGCGAGAGCATTCAAAATCAAAAAAGGATGTTATTACAATATGCTTTAGACCAAGGGTGGGATGTCGTTGATATTTATATCGATGAAGATTATTCCGGTGCCGGCGTTTATCGACCCAGCTTTGAAAGAATGATTGATGATGCCCGAAATGGGAAATTAGACGTTATTCTTTGTAAAAGCCAATCTCGTTTTTCTCGTGATATTGAAGTAACAGAACGGTATCTCAATAATAAATTCAAAGAATGGAACGTCCGTTTTGTTTCTTTGATTGATAATATTGATACCGATCGGAGAGAATCTAAAAAATCCAGTCAAATTTTAGGCTTAACCAATGAGTGGTATTTAGAAGATTTATCCGAGAATGTGAGACGAACCTTAAGAAACAAAAAGGAAAACGGTCAGTTTACAGGTTCTTTTGCTCCATATGGTTATGTAAGAAGTAGCGAAGATAAGCACAAATTAGTAATTGACCCGATTGCCAGTGAAACGGTCAAGCAAATCTTTGATATGTACCAAAAAGGATATGGATATACTTCTATTGCTAAATATTTAAACAATAAAGGCGTTCTTAGCCCTTATGAATACAAAAAAGCAAGCGGAAGTAAATTCGTTTGCGGTTTGGTTACTTCTTCTAAATCTTATTGGAATAGAGATACCATAGCTAAGATTTTAAAAGATGAAGTTTATATTGGAAACTTAGTCCAAGGAAAAACAAGAAATCTTAGTTACAAAAACCATAAATCGATTCCAGTGCCCAAAGAGGATTGGATTATCGTCGAAAAAACGCATGAGCCTATTATTGACATGGAAACGTGGTTAGCGGTTTCTCACAAATTCCAAGGCCGGGTAAAACCTAAGAGCAGTGGAAAAATTCATTTTTTTAGTCAAAAAGTATATTGCGCTGAATGCAAAAAAGTTTTTCATCATAGTGTTTCAAAATCTGGAAATGGAAACGTCTTTCATTACTTAGGATGTTCGACAGTAAAAAAAGGCGCACCATTATGTGATAATAGGTTCGCCATTAGAATGGACTATTTGGAACAGTTCATTTTAGAAGAAATCAACCAATATATCAAAGCTTACCATGATTCTGAAATATTGACGAATCAGTTTCATAATATTGATAGTAGTAATTCAGAAGTCAATAAAAAAATACAAGCTTTGAGAGAAGAAAAGAAAAAAATAAAAAATGTCCTTCAAAAGCGAAATACTTATCTTAAAAAGCTTTATGAAGACAGAGTAGAGGGCTTCTTAGATGACGAGCAGTTTAGAAGTTTAAGCGATGATTTTTCTGATGAAGTTTCATCCTTAAAGACTCGAGTAAGCCTAATTGATGATGAAATTGAAGAATTGGAACGAAAGAAAGAACATGTCGTTGACCGTGGAAAAATATTTCAAAAATATTCCTCAATTGAAAAGTTAGACCGAAAAATTCTGAATGAATTTATCGATAGAATATATATCGGCAAACTTGATAAATCAATTAAGGAACGTGAAATTATTATTGAATGGTCAATCTAAATTTTAAGAATTGTGTGGGTTAAGCGAATCCGCCATGCCCAGATCAATATAAATAACTTTACCTAGTAATAATAAATTGTTTGTTTTTGCGGTAACTAAATTAAAAGTTACAATACCAATTAATAACATTATAAAAACATATATTTTAGCATGATATCACCTAATAAAATATATGTTATTTATTTAAAATAATTTTGGTAATCTTATATAAACATTATTAAAGTAATTTAATATATTCGTTATTAATATAATAATGTCTAGGATTGTTATTTAATTTAATAACTACTATTTTAGCTACTTCTATTAAAATAGTTAAACGATCATCAAAATAATTATATAAATTTTTACTTTCATTATTTATGCTTTCTAAAAATTCAGCCATTGTAAAATTTTCGAAATTAATATTTAAAATTAAAGCTACATACTTAGCATCATTATAATTGTACATTTTTTCACCCTAACCAATATATTTATTCTTTTATTATTTTAAATTTTATCATTTATTTGGTAGTTAACTAAATATCTTTTTCAAATAATAAAAAACATACATTTTATAATAAAAAATACTACAAAATATATGCCTTAATATTTTTACCCCTAATTAACCAGTTTGTTCATCACCTTGATATGTAGCCGAACCAAAAGCTAAAATAGGGAAGAAAATTATCGGCAAGAAAATAAGTCCTACCGCAAAACCTGCTGATTTCCCAAATGATGAAGCTATTTTAACATCAAGAACAATCCATGTTACTAAAACTCCTAGATAACCAATTATATTAATTGCACTGTTATCGAACCACATTAAAATCGTACAAATAAGCCATGCAAAAAATACTAAAGGAATTTTAGCGACTTTAAACAAAATATATGTATTGTAAATCGGAATAATTGCTTTCCATCCTGCTTCACCAGCTTTAGAAAACATTTTCCAATACACAATTATCATAAAAACAGCTACAGCTAAACCAATTATTAAAATTAACATTAAAGCCACTAAAGTTGCGCCAAAAATAGTAGCTAAAATTTCTTGTTCACTCATAAATTCACCTCCTTACCATTATATAAACATTTCTGTTTATAACACTTCAAAACGTCCATATATTCCACAAGGTAAAATTAAGTTGTTTTTAGTAACAGGTAGTCCAATTTCACCACATTTTATTTTACCATTAGGAAATCTATCTAATAGAGTTAATTTTAAAATATTTTCTAAAACAATAGCTGAAATACCAGTTGTATATGAATTAATTAAAACAAATAAAGGTTTATCACTTAAAATTTCCATACACTTTAAAATTAAATTATAAATATTTTTTTCAAATTTCCAAACCTCACCACTAGGTCCTCTACCATATGATGGTGGATCCATAATAATTACATCATATTTATGGCCACGTCTAATTTCTCTTTCAACAAATTTTAAACAATCATCAACAATAAAACGAATTGGATTTTTTTCTAAATGTGATAATAAAGCATTTTCTTTAGCCCATTTGACCATACCTTTAGAAGCATCTACATGAACTACTTTAGCTCCAGCTTTAGAGCAAGCAATCGTAGCTCCACCAGTATAAGCAAATAAGTTTAAAACACTAATAGATCTTTTAGATGATTTAATTTTATCCATCATATAATCCCAATTAGCTGCTTGTTCCGGAAACAAACCTGTATGTTTAAAATTAGTAGGTGAAATTTTAAAAGTTAAATCTTTATATTTAATTTCCCAAAATTCTGGCAATTTATTTTTAAATTCCCAATGTCCACCACCTTTAGAACTTCTAAAATAATGACCATCTACTTTTTCCCAACTCTCATCAGTAACAATATTCCAAATAGCTTGTGGATCAGGTCTTCTTAAAATAACATTCCCAAAACGTTCTAATTTTTCACCATTACCAGCATCTAGACATTCGTAGTCTTTCCACTCCTTACTTAGCATGTCATCACTTCCAATTATATTATAACAATAATAAATTGAAATTACAATAATAAGCATAATTAAAAAAATCCCATTTCAAGGATCTTTTAATAATTAATTATAAATTTATCTATATATTATTGTTGTAAAAACAATAACATATAATATAAAAAATGATTAAACAACTTTTTAAATTAAGCTTTATAAATCATTTTTTAAAAAAGATTTTTCTCGATCAAGTATTTCAAAATCAAACTAGTACTAGATAAAAGATAATCAAATTCAACTTCTTGCTTTTTAAATAATACTTTAGTTCTTTTAGTTTCATAATCACACCAAATCAACAGCCATAAATCATTTTGCATATTTATAAATTGTTTATATTTATCAAAATATTGTTCATATTCCTTTCTATAACTACTAATCATTGCCCTTTTAATTTCAACACCGTTATAATTATAATATTTATAATTTGTTTTTAAATTATGCTCAATAGTTTTATTAAAATCATTTATCAAGAAATATTTTTTTTGAAGTTCTTTTTCGTTCAAATCAAGATTCAATTCATCATATATTTTTTTATCTTCTAGAGTAAATCGCGAGCTACATAAATAATCAGTGTCAGCTAATACTGTTAAAGCAATTAATTTCTTTTCCTTTTGATCAAATTTGTGCATTTCCTTAAACAAATCATATATCAAAAGACCAGTACTAGCATATTCTATTTCTAAAATGTTTTTAATCTTACCTATTATTATATGATGATCAATAGCGCCAATAATGTTTTCATGTTTTAATAAATTGTTATCATTATGATCAACCAAAATAAATTTCTTATCATTTACATCAGTAATTATTTCAGGCTTTTCTAAAAGAAAGTCATTAATTAATTTAATATCATTAAAACAATAATCATAATGATTTTCTAATATACAAAAATGAGCTTTTATCCCCAGCTTTTTCAATATTCTACTTAATACATAACTTGAAAATATTGAATCAGCATCAGGAGTACTATGACCAATAATATAAACTTCGGTATTTTTACTTTCAGTTAAAATATTATTTAAAATCTCTTTTTTTAATTTTAATCTAACTTTTTGCAAAAGGCTACCATATATCTTTTTTTCTAAATTATTTTCTATAGATTGATTTCTTGTTTCAATTAATTTATATAAAATTTCTTTATTTTGCCTAAATTTCTCTAAAATACCTTTATAAATTATATATTCTTTTTGACTTTTAATGTCTTTTATTTCAATATTATTAACTCTTTTTCTTATTATTGCAGATCTTTTTGAAGGAACATTATTAATTATTTTTATTTCTGATTGATAATAATGTTCTACAGTTTCATAATATATTCCATTTATATAAAAACCATAATTAGAATAATTAGATAAGTATTCTAATTTTTCGACTTGTTTATAAATTTTTATCATAACAATTATTTCCTCATCTATTAGTAATTAAAAAATCAACAAATTTTTTTGTCGCAGCTGGTACAAATTCTTCTATATATACAGCACAAACATCATCCGATGGAAGACTATTATCAAACGTAATTACTTCAAAATTATCTTTATCATCTTGTATTTCTATTACATTTTTAATGAAATAACCTATTCCCATTCCTTTTTTTACCATCTCTAACATCATTTCAGTAGTCCATGATTCAAAAACAGGAGATAGTTTTATATTTTGAGTTTCCATAAACTCATCTAGTTTAATTCTTATAGGTGCTGTAGAATTAGGTAAAATCAATGGATATTGAGTTAAATCATTTATTTTGCTTATATTCCATTTTGGAAACATTAACTTATTATAAACAAAACAATTTTGCAATTTAGATAAAGCTATTCTTTTTATTGTTTTATTATTAGACATTAGTGGCATGGTATCAATCATTAAATTAATTTCTCTAGTTTCAAGCATTTCAATCATATCAGCAGTAGATTTGCTTATTAATTCAAACTTTACACCTGGATACATTTTTCTAAAATTTATTATAAATGAAGATAGAAAAAATGTTCCAATATGCGAAGGTGTTCCTATTTTAATACAACCTATATTAGGATTATTTAAGTTTTTAACATGTTCTTCGCCATTTCTTATTATATTAAATGCTTTTGAAATATAAGAATATAATGCCTTAGCTTCTAATGTTGGTTTTATACCTCTTGCGTTTCGATAAAAAAGAGTATAACCTAGCTGCTTTTCTAATTCTTTAAGATTATAACTAATAGCAGGTTGAGAAATATATAGCAATCTAGCCACTTTAGAAATACTTTTTTGTTCATATAAATATATAAAAATTTTATACAAATTATAATCAGCATTATTCATAAAATCACCTTCTACTTTGATTATATTAAATTTTTATAATAATTTCAACAAATGTAAAAACCATATATTAAAATAATTTAATATTTAAAGCATAATATATTTTTTTATTTCATTTAAAGCTTGTTTTCTTGAACTTATTTTATTTTTTTCTTGAATAGAAAGTTCAGCTAATGTTTTACCATTTGATAATTCAAAAATTTCATCAAATCCAAATCCATTATTACCTCTAGGTTTTTTTGCTATTTTCCCAATTAATCTTTTTTCAACTACATTTATCAAATTTTTATCACCTATGGCTATTGAAGTAATATATTCTGCTTTTCTATTGTTATTATTTCCCAGTTTTTTTATTAATTCAATATTTTTAATATGGTCATCTGCTTCCATCCACCTTGCCGTGTGTACTCCAGGAAAACCATTCAATCCTTCTATACTAAGTCCACTATCATCAGACATACACAAATAATTTTCGTCAATTTGTTCTATCAATTCTTTCACTTTTTGAATGGCATTACCCTTGAATGTATCTTGATTTTCATTTAAATCTATTTTTTTATTTTGTTTTTTTTCTAATTCATTTACTGAAATAATATCAAATTCTTTGAAAATCATTTTAATTTCTTTTATTTTACTTTTATTATTACTAGCAACTACTAACACTCTTTTTTTCACATTTTCCCTCTTTTCAACAACAGTTTTTTATTCAAATTACTTTTACAATAATAATTATCTATAAACTCTATATTATTATACATTGAATTGTTCATTATTACTTCCATGATATTACAAAATTGCTTATACATATTATCTACTGTATTATTTTTAATTAAATAATCGTATTTTTTAGCTATTTCAATTTCATTCATATCTATTAATAGTCTATCACTACCTCTGTCACCTCTTTGTTTGTTTAACATGGCTAAACTTTCAGGTAAAATATATATTAAAACAGTATTTTCAGGATAATGGGTTTTAATATTTAATCCCGATCCAACTACAACGTCAAATATAATATTTTTATTTAATATATTAAATGAGCTATTTAAAATTCCATAATAATTTTGATCATATTCAACAACTTCAAAAAACTCTTTATTCCTAACCTTCTGTTTAAAGTTATCAAAATTTAAAAAATGATAGTTAATTCCATCTATTTCTTCAGGTCGTCTTTTTCTAGTAGTACATGAAACAACTTTATAATATTCATCGGAAGTTGATAATATTTTATTTATTAATGTTCCTTTACCAGCACCACTAGGACCAGAGATAACTATATTATATTTCATTTTTGATCACCTCTAAATAAAATATAACCCATTTTGATCTATAAATCAAATACATTATTTTTATGCTTGTTATAAATAACATTTATATCTTTTAAATTATAAATCAACGATAACTAAATCAAAAAAACTACAAACAAAAACCCCGAAAACATTTAAGTTTTCGAGGATTAAACACGGTATGTTTCTTATCGTTTTGAGAATTGTGGTGCACGACGAGCTGCTTTTAAACCAGGTTTTTTACGTTCTTTAACACGTGCATCACGAGTAATAAATCCTTCTCTTTTTAAGATTTGGCGATAACATCCTTCATTTCCTTCGTTAGGTTTATCATATTCTAATAATGCTCTAGCAATTCCTAACCTAATTGCTCCAGTTTGACCACTAAAGCCACCACCATTAACTTTAACATCAATATCAAAAGTTTTTTCATTATTAGTAGCCACTAAAGGTTGCATTAAATCCATAACATTAGTTTCATACGGAAAAAATTCACGAACATCTTTACCGTTAACAGTAATTTTACCACTACCAGGTGTCATTCTAACTTGTGCGATTGATGCTTTACGACGTCCGGTTCCAATATATAATTTTTTTTCAGCCATCTTAACCCTCCTTAGCCACTTCTAGTTTTTCTGGTTTTTGAGCCATATGTGGATGTTCACTTTCTGCATAAACAAATAACTTTTTATACATTTGACGTCCTAATCTACCTTTTGGAAGCATTCCCTTAACTGCTCTTTCGATCATTTCAACTGGATATTTTTCTTTCATAACACGTGCTGTTCTTTGTCTTAATCCACCAGTATATCCACTATGATTATAATAAATCTTCTTGTCTAACTTATCACCAGTAAGATTAACTTTTGAAGCATTAACAACAATCACATAATCACCACCATCAATATGTGGAGTAAAAGTTGCTTTATGCTTACCACGTAAAATATGTGCCACTTTACTAGCTAAACGACCTAAATTTTGTCCTTCAGCATCAATCACATACCAATTACGCTTCACATCTTCTTTTCTTTGCATATATGAATTTTTCATAGTATTTCCCTTTCTTTATTAAACTATTTAACAGATCTTCCCAAAATCTGTTTATGGGATATAAAATGTACCAATGTAAATTTTACTAAAAATAACTTAAAAAGTCAATAAAAATATATGTTTTTTAAATTTTTTTATACCTTTTTTACATAACATTCTAAATTTAACACTAATAAAAAACATCTTTTAAATATAATCCTTCAGGTTTAGCCGTTATACCTGCTTTACGACGATCTTTAGCCTCGAGTATTTCAATAATATCTTCACTCTTACGGCGACCCTCACCAATTTCAATTAATGTTCCAACAATATTTCTAATCATATAACGCATAAACCCTGTTCCTAAAAAACTAATTGTTATTTTATTAACATTTTTCAAATCACGAAATAAGTTAGTTTGAACAATCGTTCTTACATAATTATCTTTCTCATCATCAGCTTTCGTAAATGATTTAAAATCATGTGTTCCTTCAATATATTTCAAAGCCCTTTCAATAGCTACAACATCTAATTTTTTATTATATTGATAGACATAATCTTTCTCAATCGGATCATATTCACCCATATTAATTTTATAAATATATTCCTTAGCTTTAACATTAAATCTAGCATGAAACATCTCACTAACTTCTTCAATGTTCTTTACATAAATAGTATCAGGTAATAAACTATTTAAAGCTTGTTTTAATTTAGATACTGTTATATTCATATTTAAATCAAAATGAGCTCTTTGGTTTAAAGCATGAACACCAGCATCAGTTCTTCCCGATGCATATATATCAACTTTATCACCACTCATTTTTTGTAAAGCTTTTTCAATTTCGCCTTGAACAGTTTTAGACCTTGGTTGTTTTTGATAGCCTTTAAATTTAGATCCATCATAAGTAAATGTCATAAAATATCGCATATTTACACCTCACTATTCTCAAATCAAAAGTAATAAACTAGCATGAATTAACAAGATAATGATATCTAATATTCTAACTTTATTACTTCGATAATTAGTTCGTCTACAATTAATACTGAAAAGTCTAATAGACATATTTTTTTTCATTTGACCAATTTTATTAAAAGTAAGTAAGATCACTGGAATAATTGATTTAAAATAAGCTTTAAAACGATTTTTAAAATTATTTTGATAATTTAATCCTCTACTAGCCATAGATGATAAAACAACATCCATTTGATTAAAAAGCATCGGAATAAATCTTAAAGCAAGCGATATATTTAAAGCTATTTTATTAACAGGAATTTTAAAAAAACTTAATGGTTTTAAAAATAGTTCTAAACTATAAATAATTTCTGTTAGAGCAGTTGTTAAGGTAAGTAATGATAAATACCAAATAATTAATACTATTTTTATAACAATAACAATACTAGTTACTATTGTTATCCCACATAATAAACTAACAATAAAAATAAATAATAAAACAAATTTTAATCTAATTACAATTTCTAAATAAATACTAATAGGCACACGTGATAAAAAAATTAAAATCACTAAAAAGTCAATTAAAATTAAATTTAACATTAAATCAGTACTAATAATTGTAATACTAAAGAAAAGAAAACATAATAACTTAATTAAAGGATTCATCTTATGAATTATCGAATTAGCTTCATAATATTTATCCAATTTATTTAGTAACATTACGATAAATATCTTTCATTAAATCTTTAATATCATCATGATAATCAAGTTTAATACCACTGTTACTAGCTATTTTAGAAAATTCGATAATTTTAGGTATTTTAATATTTAGTTTAGGTAATATGTCATTTTTAAAAACTTCATATTTATTACCTTCCATAATAATTTCACCTTTATTCAAAACATAAATATAATCAGCTATTTTATTAATAAAATCAGTATCACGACCAGTTATAATTATTATTTTATTTTTAGTTTTTAAATTGCGCATTAATTTAATTAAATTATCCTTACTCATATCATCTAAACCAATAGTTGGCTCATCTAATAGTATTACTTTAGGATCATTTACTAAAACACAAGCTAAAGCAATTTTTTTCATTTCGCCTTTACTTAATTTAAATGGATCTTTTTTTAAATAAGTTTCATCTAATCCAACACTTTTTAAACATTTAACTATTTTTTCTAAACGTTTCTTTAAAGGTAAATTTTTAATTGCAAACTCTAACTCTTGCTTAACTGTCAAATGGAAAAACTGATCTTCTGGGTTTTTAAAAACCAAACCAATAGTTGGTATTTTTTCGTTATTTTTTTTAATAAAATCAACATGTCCATTTACTGGTGACAATAATCCAGCTATAATTTTTAACAAAGTTGTTTTTCCATTTCCACTATTACTTATAATCGCATTTATTTTATTTTCTTTAAAACTTATATTAATATTTTTTAAAACTTCATACTCTAATTTAGTATTTAAATTATATTTATAACCAATATTATTTAACTTTACTTCCATAATTTATCCACCATTTCATCAGTAGTGAAAATAATTTCGTCAACTAAATCATAATATTTAAGTTTTAAAGATAAATCTATTATAAACGGTAATTGCAAACCATTTTTGTTTAATATTTCTTCTTGTTTTAAAATTGTTTTTTTATCACCCTGTAAAATAACTTTGCCACTAGCTAAAACAATTATTTCATCACTATATAAAGCATCAGATAAATCATGAGTTATATTAATGATAGTTGTATCTTTTAATGTTTTTAATTTTTGAAAAAGTAATTCTTTATTATCAACCATATCTAAAGTTTCATCAATAATAATCACTTTAGGATGATTTACTAAAATACAAGCCAAAGAAACTAATTGCTTGTCATTATCATTTAAATTATTAGGATCTTTATTTAAAATATCTTTTAAATTCAAAAAGGTACTAACCCAATTTATTTCTTTTTCAATATCATTTTTAGGATAACATAAATTTTCTAAAATAAAAGCCATTTCATCCGTTACTGTTTCAGCAACAAAGGCTTGATCATTTGTTTCAAAAACAATTCCTATTTTCATTTTTATATGATTTAAATTTTCTTTAGTTAAACTAATACCATCAATATTAATATAACCATCAAATTTTTCTAATCCACACAAGATTCTTACTAAGGTTGATTTCCCACCACCATTAGGACCAACAATTGTCGTAAAAGAGTCTCTTTTAATATTTAAATTAAATCCCTTAAAGATAAACCTTTCATCTTGTTTAAATATTAAATCTCTTATATTGATAATGCTGTCCATACTACCACCTCGTGTTAAGTATATATTATAATATATTTAATGATTTTTTTCAATATAAAAAACCATAGTAAACTATGATTTTATACCGGATATTATATGGTAAAAATGATTGTTTTATCCCCCACTAAATTTATTATACCATAAATGAATGTTTTTTGATAGTTTTTTATCTATTTTTACGATTTTTATTTTCTTGATGTTTCCTAGCAATTGCTAAATTATTATCAGGAACATTTTTATCAATTGTTGAACCAGCCGCTACATAAGATTTATTCCCTACTTCTACTGGAGCAATTAAAGTAGCATTACTACCAATAAAAGCTTCGTCTTTAATATCGGTTTTATATTTATTTTTACCATCATAATTAGCCGTTATTACTCCACCACCAATATTAACTTTTTTACCGATACTACTATCACCAACATAAGCTAAATGTGAAATTTTAGAATTTTCATTTATGTTACTATTTTTTATTTCAACAAATGAACCGATATGGACATTATTTTCAATAATATTATTAGCTCTTATATGTGCGAATGGTCCTATTTGACTATTAGATCCTATTTGACTACTAATAATAAACGAATTATAAATAGTTGTATTATCTTCAATTATACTATCTTTAATATAAGTTCCAAAATGAATGATACAATTTTTTCCTATTTGTGAATTCCCTTCAATTATAACATTCGGATAAATAATAGTATTATCACCAATTGTAACTTCTGCATCAATATAAGTATTATTTTGATCAATATATTTAATCATCTGTGACCCTTCTTTCTTTGCAAATGATAAGCAATATTTAATTTTAAATTTCGAGGAATAAAATTAGTTAAACTTGTAGCTATTTTTATTTTTGCACTAGGTATAATTACTAATTTACGTTTAAACATTTTTTTAATAGCATACATAGCAACATCATAACTATTTAATGATTTTAAATTAAACTCAACTTTAGCTACTTTATTAAATTCTGTTTCAACTGGTCCAGGACATAAAGCTCCAATATAAACTTTAGAATTATCTTTTTTTAATTCTTCACTAATGGCTTCTGTTAATCTTAAAACATATGATTTAGAAGCATAATAAGTAGCCATTAAAGGTCCTGGTAAAAAAGCTGCACTAGAAGCAACATTTAAAATGTAACCTGTATTCTTTTTCTTAAAATCTTGAACAAATAATTTGGTTAAAATATGAAGGGCTTTTATATTTAAATCAATCATATCTAATTCTTTATCTAAGTTAGTTTCACAAAAAGAACCAAATAAACCAAAACCTGCATTGTTAATAACTATTTCAATATCTTCTTTTTTTATTTGATTATATAATTCCATACAATTAAAAGTACTAGATATATCCATATCAATTATTTTTACGTCTGTTTTTAATTCTTTTTTTAATTTTTCTAAACGAGTTTTTCTTCTAGCAACTAAAATCAAATCATATCCACGATCACTTAAAATTCTAGCCATATCGGCACCTATTCCCGAACTAGCGCCTGTTATTAATGCTTTCATATTCTCACATCCTAATTTAATTATACATTATTTGCTTAAATTATTAAAGACTAAAAAAGAAAGTTACAAAACTTTCTATTTATAAATCATATTATTTAAAGTTGGTTCTATCTGTACTTCAAAAGTTCTAGGCCATGGATTATAAGCTGTATATGAAACGTTATCATAATAATATTGATATTTATTTATTTTAATTGGAGTGTTATGATTAGAAAGGTCAGATAAAATATTGTTATAATCTAAATCAATATTATTACTACTACTAACTAAATTATCTCTAATAGCTCCATGGTAAATTCCATCTTCTAAAACATTAACTAAGCGTGATTTATCATAAGCTATTAAACGGCTTTGTAATTTACTAGTTAGAGTTTTATCACATTTTTCATTCTCAACACAATCTTCGATATCTTGTTTTAAATCATTATAAACTGTTATACTAGATAATGATATTCCTAAAGCATTACCAACCGTTCCCCAACCTCCATAATAAGGTATTTGGAAAATACTTTGATTTCTTTTTTGGGCTAATTTATTAAGAAAATTCATCTTAAGATTATTATCGCTTATATCAGTTATCATAACAGTTTTATCTTTATTGACTAAATTATAAACTTTATTAATAATCTTATCAGCATTAGTAACTCCTTTATTGCTTGCTTTAACTACATACATGTTAACTTTTTCTTGATCATCATTACCGTAATAATTAATAAACTCTGTTTGGAGTTGAATTAAATTTTCAACTGACATTTTATCATAATAACCGACATAATTTTTTAAGCTATTATCTGAATAATTAACATCTAATTTTATTTTAGAACCATCATTTTTTATTAAATCACGAGCTAGAAGAAGATAGTTAACTTCATCAGTTCCATAAATTATATTAACTTTACTACGATTATTATTATTAATATCTTTTTCAATTTTTTGAAGAATATCATAAGCAACACTATATTTAATTGCATCACCATTTACATCTTTTAATATCCAATCATATTTATCTTGATTACTTGCGATAAATGATGGCAATTCATAATCATCAACCAAAATAATTAATTCACTATTAGAAACATTTTGAATCGAAAGCAATTTTTTATACATTTCATAAAATTGTTTATACATATTTTCATATTCCCATGGTTTTACAACATTAGAATTATAAGTTTGATATTCCCAATCTGTTTTTTCACCACCAGCATACCATGTATAAAAATTATTATAAAATTTCTTAACTGAACTCGGCCAACTATTATAACTATTTGTTGCCTCATTCATATATTTTAAATAATACCATTCAACTAAAGCTTCAGGATAAGTTATTTTATAGTTTTCGTTATTTTCACCATTTATATAATATTTTAAACCACCAACTTTAATTGGCCATGACCAATCATCCACTCTTTGCTCAGGCAATACTCTCGGTAAAACAGCCGTAATATAATAAGTAGGTTCGTTATATGTTGATACTAAATTTTGTAATTGATCTAAAGCACTTAAATCATTATATAAAATTGGTGAACGTGAAGCTCCTAAACCACCAAAAAGATAAGAAGTTGTATTAATAATAACAGATGTATCGCTTGTATTATTAGTACTTACTAGATTAGTTAATTGATTTCTAGTTGCCGAACTATTCCCTAATACCCAACTATTGTTTTGATTATTATTGACATAATCAGTAATTCCTTCGGTAACTTCTAAATAGTTATATCCAGCAGCAGTTACTAAATTACTAAATTTAGATCGAGATACTGGTCTACTATCTATTGGTACATTAATTAAATTCCTAGTTTCCTCTACCGTTACTTCCTCACCTTGATCTATATTTTCATCATCGATTATTTTATTTGTTATTTCATGTACTTGAATATAAGGAAAATAATTAGGTGTTGTAATTGATACTACTTTCGTTGATTCACCATTATTGTGTGTTGAACATATATTAGCAAAAGATCCATAAAACTGGTGATTAGTTGACGAGGTATATAAATGTGATATTTTATAATTGCCGTCTTCAACATTAGCTGTATTATTTCCTACAAACGACAGTAATGTTGAGTTATTAGATACAATTCCATTTTCACTAGCAATCGCTATTAAACATTGACCATTAGTTAATTCACTACTAATTTTAGATTTATCTACTTTTTGACCAAATTTAACGTTATCATTTACTAATAAATGTTCATAATTAGTAGGTTTTACAGTATCAATATAAACAGATTTTGTAGTTCCATCCCACTGTACTTTACGTCCTAATCCATTAGCAATAAATCTAATTGGTACATATAAATCACCTGAACCACTTGTTCCAAAATATGGTATTTGTGAAGCACTACCTTTTATCGTTGATTTAACTTCTTTAATTGGTTTTAAAGTAAAACGGTTTTCTATATCTTCAAATTCAATTGTTACATAAGGTTGATAAACATTACTACCAAGTTTATATTGGATTTCAATTAAAGCAGTTGAAGCTGTAAGTTCATCAACTACTTGTCTGTCTAAATTAGTATAAATAGTAACTATTTTTTTGGCTTTATCTTCTTTATTTTTATAACCAAATTTACACTTTAATTCTGTACATAAGCTTTTTAAACTAACAAAAGTTCGATCATTAATTATTTCACCTTTAATTTGTGTTTTATTTCCATCAACATAAATAGTCGGTGATGCTGCTTTTATATCACTAATTAACCAAAAAGAAACAGCAATTACAATAATTAATAATTTTTTTTTCATTTTTACACTCCCTACACTATTTTTTATAACTAATTAACGGTAATTGTTATAGGATCTGATTTGACTTTACTATTGAAAACAACTTCACAAACTAATTCAGTTGTTCCTATTTTTTTAGCTGTTATTGTTTTGTTTTTATATTCAATAATATCGTTATCATAATCACATTTCGTAAAAATTAACTTTTTATCAGGTTCATAATCAAGACTAACTTGAGCTTTATCACCAACTTTTAATTCTAAATCGTCTCCTCCATAAGGATCGTATACTACCTTCCCATCAACAAGTTGATCAATATATAAATAAATTTGTGATACTTGTCTAATTGATATTATAAAAATAAAACCTGAAAATAATATTATAAAGCATATAATTAAAATTAAGTATCTTAGCTTTAATTTATTATCACCTTTCATACACTTCCTCCTACTATCAACAGTATATCATACACAATATTTAAAGTAAACTTTTTATAATTTTTTATAATTTAATAGTTAAATAAAAATAGTTAGTTATTTTATTTTAAATAAATTAAATTGTTCTAACTATT
>CALVXC010000030.1 GCA_944368805.1 uncultured Bacilli bacterium | reverse complement strand
AATAAATTTCGTGTCTTTTTAGCATGTTTTACTATATCACATAATTTAACTATTGACAAATCTTAGAATGTCATATTAATTAACTTATTAGCAATTTAATAACTTTATTTTTTATACATTCACCAAAAATAAACATACGCATATAATTAATTAGAACAAAGGAGTGTGTAAAGTGAAAAAAGATCGTAATTGTGGGATGAATCAATATCCTGTTTATCCTAACTATGCTGGTATGCCTACTCCAGGAATGGGTCCAGCCATGATGCCTATGAATCCAAATATGATGGCAAACCCTAACATGATGGCAATGAACCCTAATTATAGCATGAATACGCAACCATCTAATGTGCCAGCTAATATTGACATTATCAATAATAACCAAGATGATGATTTAAGTGGTTTAAGAAGACAAGTAAATGCTTTAGAACGACGTGTTAATCGCCTAGAAGCAACTATTAATGATACTAATTCATTTGGAAATAAGTATACTGATTCTAATTATCATGTATTATAAAAACGTGGAAAGCCACGTTTTTTATTTATCAACAATTACTAAATTACCACCATAGTTAATGTCATAATCATCCAAAAATTCACTTAAAGCTTCTTTATCGACATTAATCGTATTTTTAATATCGATAACAATATCATTAATACCATATTCACTAATAATATAATAAAGTCTTTTTTTTATCTGATTAATATTATTTTTATTAATTATTCCTTCCACACTAACGTTTAATGTGTTATTAGAATAAAAAATATCGATATTGAACATTAAATCACCCCTCTTTTTAAATACTATAGCACACAAAGATTTTTAATTCTTGGTTTTCGACAAAACTAGAATATTTTAGAACTTATACTACCCTAAATATTTAAAACGTGGTATAATTTTCTATAGAGGTGTGTGTTATGGGTAGAATTACATTATTAATTGTTAAACCAATTCAATCATTATTGAAAATGATGGGGCGTGGTACATCAATACCTGGTAGTATTGCATTTAAACTAAATAAAAATATTTTTAAATATTTTAAATTACCAAAAATAACGATTTGTGTTACGGGAACAACTGGTAAAACAAGCATTGCTGGATCTTTAACTCATATGTATAAACAAGCAGGATATAAAGTTGGACATAATTTAAAAGGTTCTAATTTATTACAAGGTGCTTTAAGTGTTTTAATTGATAATGCTAAATTAAATGGACAAATAAAGGTCGATGTTTTAGTTTTAGAGCTTGATGAGCGCTATGTCAAATATGTTTTTAAATATTTACATCCTAATTATTTTATTATTAGTAATTTATCACGTGATCAATTAGCGCGTAATGGTCATTTTGATGTTGTTTTTAATGAAATTAACAATAGTATTACTGATGATATTCACTTAGTTTTAAATGCTGATGATCCAATAGTTGGTAAGTTTAGTTTAAATCATAAAGGTAAAAACACTTTTTATGGTTTAGCTAAAACTAAATTATCAACTAAAAGTAACACTAATAGTTTAGATTTAACTTACTGTCCTATTTGTCATTCTAAATTAAATTTCAATTATTTCCATTATGGCAATTTAGGTGATTATAGTTGTCCTAAGGGTGATTTTAAAAGAGTTAAACCTGATTACGAAGCAAAAATGATCGATGAAGTTAGTTTTAAAATTGGTAAAGATGTTATTAAAATGCCTAATGATGCTTTATATAATGTTTATAATTTAACTGCTTGTTATGCCTTAGGTAAAATAACTGGACTTGATAATAAATTAATTGTCGATAGTTTAAATAGTTTATCATTAAATATTAAAAGAGTTAATACTTTTAAATTAGATAATATCGAAGGAACATTATTATTAAGCAAAAATGAAACTCCAGTTTCTTATAATCAATCTTTAGCTTACATTAAAAAACAGCCAGAGGCTAAAACTGTTGTTTTGGGTTTTACAAGAATAAGCGGAAGATATAACTTAAAAGATTTATCTTGGTTATATGATATTAATTTTGAAAGTTTAAATGATGATAGTGTTAAAAAGATTATTTGTGTTGGACCTTTTGCTAACGATTTAGTTGTTAGGTTAAAATTAGCTTCTATTGATACTAAAAAAATTATTACTTGTTTTGATTCTGAAAAGATGTTAGATACAATTAAAGAAAAAAAAGTTGGTAAAGTTTATTGTATGTTATATTTTGATACGGAGAAAATACTTAAAAAAATGTTAGTTAAAGAAGGTGCCCAAATATGATTATAAAAATTGGTTATTTATATTATGATTTATTAAATTTATATGGTGAAAATGGTAACATTAAAGCTTTAAAAAAACAATTAGAAGCTATTAATATTAAAGTAGAGATTCATTTTCTAACTGTTGGTGATAAGATTGATTTTAATAAATTCGATTTAATTTATATTGCTTCTGGTACTGAAGAAAATCAAAAAATAGTTATTAAAGATTTACTTAAGTATAAAGAAGATTTAAAGCAATATGTTGATAATAATAAGTTTTTATTAGCTACCGGCAACAGCATTGATTTATTTGGTAAATATATAACCGATAGTAATAATAAAAAAACTAAATGTTTAAATTTATTTACTTACCGAGTAAAACAAGAAGATTTTAGAATGATTGATGAAGCTATTTTTGAAAGTAATATAATCGATAAACCTTTTATTGGTTTTCAAAATCAATTTAGTGTTATGCAAGATAATAAGCATCATATGTTTAAAGTAATTAAAGGAATTGGTAGTTATCCTAATAGTCAAAAAGAAGGCGTTTTATATAAAAATTTCTATGGTACTTATTTGATTGGACCTGTTTTAGTTAGAAATCCTTATTTTTTAGAATATTTAATTAAAAAATTAGTTTTAACTAAAGATCCTAATTATAAATTTAAATCTTTTGATTTAAAAGAAGAAAAAAAAGCATATGAAACTTTTATTAATAATTTTTATAAAGATATAGTAAAACCAAACGTTTAAAAGCGTTTGGTTTTAATTATTTATTGTTTTTAAAACTTTCTTAATAATCTTATTTATCTCTTAATTCGGCATTTAGTTTAGTTTCAACTTCTTTAATTATTTTATTAAATAAAATCATAATTTCTTTTTCATTTAAAGTCCTATTTGGATCATTAAATGTTAAAGAATAAGCAATTGATTTTTGATTTTCTTTTAAATTATTACCAACATAAACATCAAAAACTTCAACATTAGTAAGTAATCTTCCACCAGAAGATTTAATAACTTTTTCTATTTGTTCAGAAGTTATGTCCTTATCGACAATAAAACTAACATCTTTATTAATACTAGGATATTTAGATAATTCTTTATATTTAATTGGTTTAACTTTGCTCATTAGTGAATTTAAAGATATTTCACAAACAAAAACCTCATCTTTACAAATCTTAGGATGTATTCTACCTAAAATACCAATTCTATTATGATCAAGTAAAATATCAGCTGAAATTCCTGGGTGTAAATCCTTAACATCACTTTTAATAAAACTATACCTATTTTTAAAACCTAAATAATCTAAAATATTTTCTACAATTCCTTTAATCAAATAAAAATCTACGTTTATTGATTCTTTCCAAGAATTAAATATATATTTCCCACTCATTAAAAAAGCAATTTTAGATTCTTCAACATAATTTTTATCATAAATTTTAGCAATTTCATAAATATTTATATCATTTACTTTACGCGTTTTATTATAATTATAAACATTTAATAATGATGGTAACAAACTTGTTCTAATAATACTTTTATCAACACTCATAGGATTAGGTAAATGAATATTTTCTTTTTCTTCATAATCAAAAATATCTGACATTGATGGTGAAATTAAAGTATAAGTTTTAACCTCGTTAAGACCCAAACTCCTAAGTCTTTTGGATATTTCTTTACGATATTTAACATCTCCTACATATTTTCCACAACGAATACTAACATTAGGTTGAGTAGAAACTATTTTCTGATATCCATAAAGTCTACCAATTTCTTCGGCAATATCATTTATATTAGAATCAATATCTAGTCTTCTATTAGGAATAGTTACTATAAATTTACCGTTATCAATAGTATACGGAAAATCAAGCCTTTCAAGTTCACGCTTCATATCTTTTTCATCTATTTTAATACCTAACATTTTATCAACATCAATCGGATAAAATTCTACTGTTTTAGGCTGTTTATCTATTTTATCATGAGAAACAATCCCAGATAAAATTGTAGCATTTGCATATTTTTCCAGCAAATGACAAGCTCTATTAATAGCCATATTAGTATATTCATAACTTAATCCTTTGCCATATCTTATACTAGCTTCGCTTTTTAAATTTAAACGACTTGCCGTATATCTAATACTAACAGAATCAAATATAGCACTTTCAATTAAAATATTTTTAGTAGTTTCTATTACTTCTGTATTTTGTCCTCCCATAACACCAGCAATACAAACAGGTTTTTCACCATCAGTAATAACAATATCACTATCTTTTAACATTCTTTCTTTACCATCTAAAGTAACAATTTTTTCTTCATTCTTAGCATCTCTTACTAAGATTTTATCACCTAAAGTATCTTTATCAAAAAAGTGAAGTGGTTGACCATATTCTAGCATAACATAATTAGAAATATCAACAACATTATTAATAGGTCGCATTCCAACAGAGAGAAGCCTTTTTTTAATAAAATCAGGTGATTCTTTAATCTCTACATTAGTAACCATTTTGGCTAAATAATAAGGACATTTATCAGTTTTTACTTCTAATTTAAAATAATTATTAACATTATCTTCTGATTCATTATAAGATAAATCAGGTAATTTTACTTTTTTATTTAAAACGGCTGCAATTTCATAGGCAAAACCAATATGATAATAACAATCATTGTTACGATGTTTATGTATATCTAATTCATATATAGTATCTTCTATGCCTAAATATACTAAAGGATCACTTCCAATTACAGCATTATCACCTAAGATTTCTATTCCTTTTGCATAATTTTCATCTGTTTTTTCTTCTAAACCTAATTCAAATAAAGCACAAATCATACCATTAGACTCTATTCCTCTAATTTTACTTGATTTAATAGAAAAATTTCCTGGTAATACTGCTCCTGGTAGAGCTACTATTACTTTTATTCCTTCTTTAACATTAGGTGCACCACAAACAATTTGTAAAACTTCACTTTTGATATCAACTTGACATATTTTTAAATGGTCACTATCTGGGTGAGGAATGCACTTAATAACTTTACCAACAACTAAATTATCTATTTTATTAGTGATAACTTTTTCAACATTAATACCTGTTTCGGTAATTTTAACAGCTAATTCATATAAATCTTCATCACTTATATCAATATAGTCTTTTACCCATTCTAAACTAATCATTATTATTTAACTCCTTTCTGTCAAAAATTTTAATTTCTCTTAAATCTGTATTATAAAACACACGTAAATCATTAATGTCATATTTAAGCATAGCCATACGTTCTGCGCCAAAACCAAAAGCAAATCCACTCCATACCTTAGGATCATATCCACTCATACTAAGAACATTAGGATGAACAATTCCTGCACCTGCTATTGTAATCCAACCTGTATTTTTACAAATATTGCACCCTTTTCCTTTGCAATTAAAACAACTAATATCTACTTCAACAGATGGTTCTGTAAATTGATAATAACTTGGACGGAAACGAGTCTTGATATCTTCGCTAAATAATTTTTTAACAACATTATCAATCGTACCTTTTAAATCT
Source organism: uncultured Bacilli bacterium (assembly GCA_944368805.1). GTDB lineage: Bacteria > Bacillota_I > Bacilli_A > RF39 > UBA660 > CALVXC01. The sequence goes on along the minus strand of CALVXC010000030.1, from coordinate 11,068 downwards.
GATAATGAAATATCTTTATCAACTAATAAGCCTTCTATTTGAACAAATTGGTGTGAATGAGTCGCATCATCATCATCTCTTCTATATGTTTTACCAGGACAAATCATTCTAATAGGTTCTTTTCCTAAAGATTTTAACATTGTTCGAACTTGAACTGGTGAAGTTTGACTTCGAAGTAATATTTCTTCTCCTTCGATATAAAATGTATCCTGGGCATCTCTAGCCGGATGACCTTTAGGTATATTTAACATTTCAAAATTATATAAATCTTTTTCAACTTCTGGGCCATCGACTACATCATAACCCATGGATATAAATATTTCTTCTATTTCCTCTATTAATTTTTCTAAAACATGTGGGACTCCAACACTAACTTTAGTAGCTGGCAGGCTAATATCAATTTGTTCACTAGCTAATTTTTGATTAATTTCTTCTTCTTTAAAATATTTAATAAATTGTTCGATTACATTAGTAGTTGTACTTTTAAAATTATTAATTAATTTACCAAATTGCTTTTTTTGTTCATTATCAAAACTACCAATAAGAGAATATAACTCTGTAATTGGCCCTTTTTTACCTAAAAATTCAATTCGAATATCATTAATTTCTTTCATGTTAGATACTTCATTTAATTTTAAAATAAAGTCATTTTTAATTGAGTTTAATTTATCTAATTGTTTAACAACTTCTTCTTTTAAATCTTCATTAGCTAAATTTTTTTCATCACTTGTTTGTAACTGTTCGATATTATTTAATTTTTCAATCATCGATTTTTTTAATTCTTCTAAATTCATGTATTTTCCTCCTATCAATAAAAAAACGTCCTTAAACTTAAGGACGTGAATAACCCGCGGTACCACCTTAATTCTAACTTTGTTAGCACTTAAATAGATTTAACGCATTCTTTACGATTTAGCTCCTATATTGAAATTCATTTATTTGTTTATCTTAGAAAAATTCTCAGTCGCTGATTTTTCTTTCCTGTAAGAGGTCAAATAAACTACTTAGATATATTCACAGCCATTAGATAAATATTAACATTTAAATTTTCGTTTGTCAATACTTTACATTTGATATTTAAAGTATCTTTACATAGTAAAAGATCTATGATACTATTAATATAAGTAAGGGAGATGTTTATGTATGGAAAATAAAAAAAGTAATAAAGGAATTATCATTATCTTAATTTTAATCATTTTAACTTTAATAGGTTATATTGTTTATGGAATTTTAAATAGTGAAAATAATGAAACAATTAAAACTACAGAAGAAACACCTGAAGCAATCGAAAACCAAACACAAGAAAACGAAACTTATAATTATAGTGATATTAAAGGTTTATATGAAGGCAAAGATGGTGATTGGAATATTCAATTATATCTAGAAGACGATGGAACTTTTGTATATAATATGCAATCTAATGTACATGGTGCTTGTTTAGGAAATTATATTATTGAAGATAATCAATTAAAATTAAACACTATTCTTTTTGAAGGAAATGGTGCTGGTTTAGGAATTGAAGATGAACGTTTAATTTTAATCGAAATTAATAGTAATAATGAATTAATAGAAACTCAAAATAATCCACGTAATTCTAATGAACAAGTAACTTTAACTAGAATAGAAACAGATGAAAGTTTTGTAAGTGGTGAAAATAATTTCTATACCAAAATAGATAATACTACAATATATAATAATACAAACAGTTAAAAAACATACCAAAGTATGTTTTTTTAATTAAGTAAAATATCAGCTACTTCTAACCAGTTATTAACTCTAATAACCCCTACTTCTTTTAAATATTCATCGGATATATTTTTATTATGATATGAAGTAAATAATAATCTTATTTTAGTATCGTTTCTTAAATTAGATAAACGATCATCTATTTGAACATCAGCTTTTATTATATTTTTACTATTTGTAAAAATAAATTTTTCTGGTTCTAAAAATGGAAAGTTATTAATTAAATAATTATATTTATCAACAAAGCATCTTCCTGATTTTTCTTTTAAAAGAACAGGAATACAAGCACTACAAATATAAATATCGTATTTTTCACTTAACTTTTCCATAATGTCATATGCATTTGGTAAAACTTTTGCATAATCATATAAATTATGTTTTAAATAAAAATGATTCAATTTTATTTTTTCTTCCTCATCTTCAATAATATCGTCTAAATAATAAGTGTCAAAATCATCTAAAGTATAATTAGTATTTAAAAATTTATTAATTAAAGTTAAATAACCTGGTTCACAAATAACATCATCTAAATCTAATAATATCTTTTTTTTCATAAATTCACCACCAATAACATTATACTATCATAACTGTTTAATATTTTCAATAAAATAATATTATCGGACAAAATAAATATTTTTTTTAAAATCATATTCTTAATTAGGATGTGATTTTATGTTGAATTTTTTTAAAAGTTTATTAAGCGATCTTTTCTTATTTACAACTTCTTATTCTAATAATTTATTTCCTGAACCATTATCTAAAAAAGAAGAAGAAGAATGTGTTCAAAAAACTTTATTAGGTGATAAAGATGCTAGAAATAAATTAATCGAACATAACTTAAGATTAGTCGCACATATTGTTAAAAAATATGATCATCGTAAAGAAGATGAAGATGATTTAATTAGTATTGGAACAATCGGTTTAATAAAAGGTATCGATAGTTATTCACATAAACATGGAACTAGAATAACTACCTACTGTGCTAGATGTATCGAAAATGAAATTTTAATGCATTATCGCAGTGATAAAAAGAATAGCAAAAATATCAGTATTAATGATTCTGTTGGTTTTGATAAAGACGGCAATGAAGTAACTTTTTTAGATATTTTAAAAACGCCTAAACCTGATTATGCTTTAGATCTTCATACTAAAAACAATATTGTTTTATTAAAAGAATATTTAAATATTTTAACTGATCGTGAACGTGATATTATAATTAAAAGATATGGTTTAAATGATACTGACGAAGTTACTCAAAAAGAAATTGCTAAAGATTTAGGAATTTCTAGAAGTTATGTATCTAGAATTGAAAAAAGAGCTTTAACTAAAATGTTACGTGAATTTATTAAAAACAAAAATCATACTTTTTAAAAGTATTTTATATAAAAACTTTTAGAAAAAAATCTAAAAGTTTTTGTTATCTTATAATATTATTTTTTTAAAATATCATCACAACGTTTACAAATATTTCCAACCATGTCTTCATTAGTATAATAATTCCAACATCTTTCACATTTACATCCTTCAAATTTTTCAATTTTAACTTGACAAACATTATATTTATTTAAATTTTCTTTTGTTAAAATAACTTCTGATACAATAAATAATTGTTTTAAATATGGTTCTAATGATTTAATTACTTGTTCATACTCACCATCTACATTTAAATATACTTTAGCTTCTAGACCTTTACCAATTAATTTTTCATTTCTAGCTAATTCTAAAGCTTTATAAACATCATCTTTAACCATAAAGAATTTATCCCATTTTTCTAATATTTCTTTACTATTTTCATAGTTTTTAATTTCAGGATTATTTTCTAAATGAACACTTTCTTTATCAAGTTTTAATAATTTATAAACTTCTTCACTAGTATATGGAAGAATAGGCGCAAGTAAAGTAATTAATGATTTTATATTTTCATATAAAACTGTTTGAACACTTCTTCTTTTTAAACTGTCAGCATTTTCAATGTATAAAATATCTTTAGTAAAATCTAAATAAAAATTGGATAAAGTAAAATTAATATAATTGTTAACTATTTTATAAACTTCTTGAAATTCGTAATTATTATAAGCTTTTTTAATTTCTTTAACCGTTTCATTTAGTTTAATCATCATGTATTGGTCGTATTCTAACATATCATTAAAAGCAATTTTATTTTTTTCTTCATAATCAAATAAGTTACCTAATATAAAGCGATATGTATTTCTGATTTTACGATAACTTTCTTTTACTTGATCCATTAATTCATTACCAAATTTAATATCTTCGGTATAATCAACACTGGCAATCAATAATCTTAAAATATCAGCTCCTTGATTATTAACTACTTTTAAAGGATCTAAAGTATTACCTAAACTTTTACTCATTTTATTTCCATTACCATCTAAAGTAAAACCGTGAGATAATACTTGTTTATATGGAGCTTTATTATGAACGGCTACTCCGGTTATTAATGAAGAATTAAACCAGCCACGATATTGATCAGATCCTTCTAAATACATATCACATGGATAATCTAGGCCTCTTTGAAGTAAAACAGCTGTATGGCTTGAACCTGAATCAAACCAAACATCCATAATATCTTCTTCTTTAGTAAAGTTTCCATTTGGACTAGCTGCATTAGTGTAACCTTCAGGTAATAAATCTTTTGCATCACGTTCAAACCAAATATTAGAGCCATATTCTCTAAATAAATCTGCGACATGCATCATAATATCGTAATCAATAATTGGACTTCCATCTTCGTTATAGAAAATAGGTATTGGAACACCCCAAACGCGTTGACGAGAAATACACCAATCACCACGATCTTTAATCATGTTATATAATCTAGTTTTTCCCCAACTTGGATGCCATTTAATATTATTTTCGATTTCATTTAAAATATCATCTCTTATTTTATCAATTGAACAAAACCATTGAGAAGTTGCTTTAAAGATAATTGGTTTTTTTGTTCGCCAATCATGTGGATATTGGTGAGTAATGAATTTAAGTTTTAATAATACTCCTAATTCATCTAATTTTTGGGTTATAACTTTATTAGCATCTTCAAAAAATAGTCCAGCAAATTCACCTGATTCTTCGTTTAAAACGCCTTGATCATCTACTCCATTAACCATTCCTAAATTATATTCTTGACCAATAATAAAATCTTCAACACCATAGCTAGGCGCTGTATGAACTAAACCTGTTCCTGCATCTAATGATACATGAAAACCTAAAACAACTGGACTAATTCGATCCATAAAAACATGTTTATATTTTAAGCCTACTAAATCAGTACCTTTCATTTGACTTATTACTTGATAATCATGCCAACCAAATTCGTTTGCTAACTGGTCTAATAAATCAAGTGCAACAATATATTTAGAATCATCAACTAATACTTTAGCATAAGTAAATTGTTCACCAACAGCAATTCCCATATTTCCTGGTAAAGTCCAAGGGGTTGTTGTCCAAATTACTAAGTTATCGTTTTCATCAACAAAATCGTTACCTTCAACTACTTTAAAAGCTACATAAATTGATGGATCTTTACGATCATGATATTCTATTTCAGCTTCGGCTAAAGCTGATTCACTTGATGGTGACCAATATACTGGTTTTAATCCTTTGTAAATTAATCCTTTTTTAGCCATTTTAGCAAAAACTTCGATTTGTTTAGCTTCATATTCTTTTTGAAAAGTAATATAAGGATTATCCCAGTCAGCTATAACGTTTAAAGTTTTAAAATCTTCTCTTTGTTTATCTACTTGTTTAACCGCATATTCATAACAAAGTTTTCTAAATTCACTTTTTGCCATCTCTTTACGATTAACACCACTATTCGTTACAGCTGTTTCAATTGGTAAACCATGAGTATCCCAACCAGGTATATAAATAACTTTATAACCTTCCATCATTTTGTAACGATTAATAAAATCTTTTAAAATTTTATTTAAAGCGTGACCAATATGAATATTTCCATTAGCGTACGGTGGCCCATCGTGTAAAACAAAAGGTTTTCCGTTTTTATTTTTTTCTAATATTTTATGGTATAAATCTAATTCTTCCCATTTTTGACGTTGTAAACTTTCATTTTGTGGTAAGTTACCACGCATAGGAAATTCTGTTTTAGGCATTAATAATGTTTCTTTAAAATCCATAATAACCATCCTTTACTATAATTTAATTAAAAAAGGTATAAAAAAAGTACCATTTTAAGGACGAGATTAAACCCGCGGTACCACCTTATTTTATAAAATATTTTTATACACTCATAACTATAACGCGTTACCTAAAAACATCCAGAGTGATCTATATATTATTTATTTATTAGTTTCCACCAACCACTAACTCTCTATTAAATAATTATAATATACCGTCTCTTTCATTTGTTTTTATAATTCTATTTTATCGATATCAGAAACCATTTCTAATTGAGCTTCAATAATATTTTTTAATCGACGTTTAAAGACATAAATATTTTTGGTTAAATTATTAGCTTCATTTTCAGTTTTTTCAGCTCTAATTAAAGCTTCATTTACAATACGGTTAGCATTCTTTTTAGCTTCTTCTAATACCATATCGGCTTCTTTATGCGCATTAATTTTCATTTGATCTGTTGTTTTTTGAGCCATCATAATAGCGCGATTTAAAGTTCCTTCGATATTTTCAAAGTGATCTAGTTTTTCTTTTAAAGTTTTATTTTCTTCTTCTAATAATTCTAGTTTTTCTAGACACTTATTGTTTTCATTAACCATATCTTCAACTTGACTAATAATTTTATCTAAAAATTGATTGACCTCATCAGGATCATAGCCACGAAGTGCCCGATTAAATTTTTCCATTATATCACCTCTTGGCACTACATATTGTAGCACACTCAGTATTTTTTTTCAACATTTTTTTACCATTCAATATTTATATCATCATTATCGTGTATATCTTTACCTTCTGTTTCATCAGTTATTTTACCTTGAACATTAACATTATTAGGAGTACATAAGAAAATGCCGCCTCCTATTTTTTGTAAATCTCCTCCCATCGCATAAATTGTTCCACTTAAAAAATCAACAATTCTTTTAGCTTGGTCAGAAGTAACTCTTTTTAAATTAACAACAACTGTATTTCTTTTTCTTAAATGATCAGCTATTTGTTGTGATTCTGAATAAGCACGTGGTTCTAATAAAATCATTTTACTTGTTCCATCTTCACTGATTGCTTCTTCAGGTTTTATATTATAGTATTCATTACCAACACCACTGTTACTAAAAATATCAGTCTCTTCGGCTGAAAACCATTTTTTTAAATTTACCGCCATTTGTATTCCTCCTCAATGTCCGTATCTCTACTATTAACCATTTTATCACAGTTTTTTCAAAAAGGAAATGATTTTTATACATTTTCCCAATTTTTTTATGTCATAATATGTAAAATAATTTATATTTTTTATTAGTTTTGTTTTTGATAATACTAATTTCTTTTTTATAATTTAATAAATCAAAAAGATTCGTTTTAAAGCGAATCTTTTATGAAGTTTTTTTAGTTGTTGTTTTAGTTGGTGTTTTACTAGTTGTTTTAGTGCTTGTTTTTTTAGAATCAGTTTTACTAGTGTTGGAACTTGCTTTTTTAGGCGTTGTTTTATTGGTAGTTGTTGTTTTTTTAGTTCCCGCTTTACTAGTAGTTTTCTTGGTTGTAGTTTTTTTAGTTGCTGCTTCTTCTTTAACTACTTCTGCTTTAATTTCTTTAGTAGTTTCTTTTTCTTCAGTTTTTGTTTTTTCTTTTGGTTTTGTTTCTTCTTTAGAAGAAGTCATTTGTGAGTAGAAAACTAAGCCTAAAACACCAGCTATTGTTACTAAGAAGATAAAGACAATTGACCAAATAAGAATGGTATCTTTGTTTTTTAATAATTCTGTCTCATCATTTTCAGCGTAATTTAAAAACTTAACAGCACCAATAATAGTTGGAATACCAACAATTACACCAACTATTGTAATACAATAAAGAATACCTACAATTAAAGCAATAACACCAGCTATTTTTAATAATATTTTATCCATTTTTATCCTCCTTTTTAAGTGCTAATTTGCGTGATAAATTTAATCTACCACGTTTATCATAACCTAGTGATTTAACTAAAATTTCATCCCCTACTTTAACTATATCACTTGGTTTTTCAACTCGTTTGGTATCTAAATGTGATACATGAACTAATCCTTCACATCCAGGCCATAATTCAACAAAACACCCAAAATCTTCTACTTTAACTACTTTACCAGTATATATTACATTAGGTTCTACTTCTTTAACAATATCTTTAATCATATTAGCTGTACGTTCAATTACATCTGCATCACTATGATAAATAATCACTCTTCCATCATCTTCTAAATCAACTTTAACAGCGTTAATATCATTTACCGCATTAACGTTACTAGCTTCTAAAATGATTTTAGTAATCATTTCTCCACCACGACCAATAACTTCTTTTATTTTGTTAGGGTCAATATTAAAAATCATTGTTTTTGGTGCATATTTACTTACTTCTTTACGTGGTTCTTTTATTTGTGATGTAATAACATCTAATATTTGTAAACGAGCTTTTTTAGCTTGGATTAAAGCTTGCGATAAAATTTCTTTATTAATTCCTTTTATTTTAATATCCATTTGTAAAGCACAGATACCGTCTTTAGTTCCGGCTACTTTAAAATCCATATCACCTAAATGATCTTCCATACCTTGAATGTCAGTTAAAACAGTATAATCATCACCATCAGTAATAAGACCCATAGCAATTCCAGCTACTGGAGCTTTAATTGGTACTCCAGCTGCCATTAGAGCCATACAACCAGCACAGATACTAGCTTGTGATGATGAACCGTTGCTTTCTAAAATTTCTGATACAACTCTAATGGTATAAGGAAATTCCTCTTCACTTGGAATTACTTGCGCTAAAGCACGTTCACCTAAGGCTCCATGACCAATTTCTCTTCTTCCTGGTGAACCGTATCTACCTGTCTCACCAACTGAAAATTGTGGGAAGTTATAGTGTAACATAAAGCGTTTACCGTCTTCTAAACCTAAACCGTCTAATACTTGATGTTCACCTAAAGCTCCTAAAGTTACAACTGATAAACTTTGAGTTTGACCTCTTGTAAATAAAGCTGAACCATGAGTTCTTGGTAATAAGTCAATATCAGTTGATAATGGTCTAATTTCGTCCATTGCTCTACCATCAGCTCTCGTTTTTTCTTTAACGACAATTTTTCTAAATATTTCATATTCGATTTCTTCTAAAACTAGTTTAACTTTGGTAATTAATTCTTTTAATTCTAAATCTTTTAAATGTTCATTTTCAGTTTCATATTTTGTAACAATTTCTTCTTTTATTTTATCAATTGTTTCATATTTTTCTATTTTATCTTTAATTCTTAAAGCTTCATTTAATTTATCGCTAGCTAAATCGGTTACTTCTTGTTTTAATGTTTCAGTTATTTCTAAAACGTCATAATCCATTTTTTCTTGTCCAATTTCTTCGATTATTTTTTCTTGGAAAGTAATTAATTCTTTAATGGCTTCATGACCAAATAGTAATGCTTCTAGCATATCTTCTTCAGATACTTCTTTAGCTCCTGCTTCGACCATATTAATAGCTTCTTTAGTTCCGGCTACAACTAAATCAATATCACTTAATTCAACTTCTTTAGCTGTTGGGTTTATAACAAATTTACCGTCTACTCTTCCTACTTTGACACCAGCAATTGGTCCGTTAAAAGGTATTTTACTAATACATGTTGCTAAAGAAGAACCTAGTAAAGCACTCATTTCTGGTGAATTATCTTGATCAACTGATAAAATGGTATTAACAATTTGAACTTCGTTTTTAAATCCTTCAGGAAATAAAGGCCTCATTGGACGATCAATCATTCTAGCTCCTAAAGTAGCGTTTTCTGTAGGTCTACCTTCTCTTTTAATAAAGCCACCTGGTATTTTTCCAACGGAATATAATTTTTCTTCATATAAAACTTGTAATGGGAAAAAATCAGATAATAGATTAGCATTTTTACTAACTACAGCAGCTGATAATACTACTGTATCACCATATCTTACTAAAACTGATCCATGAGCTTGTTTAGCTAATTGTCCTGTTTCTATAACTAGTTTTCGACCTCTAAAATCTAGTTCATATACTTTTTTCATAAGTTCCTCCTCTAATTAAAAACACTCAAAAAAGAGTGTCTACTTTCTTAATCCTAATTCTTTAATAAGTTTACGATATCTAGTAACATCAGTTTTTAGTAAGTAATTTAACATACTGCGTCTTTGACCTACTTTTTTAAGTAAACCTCTTCTAGAATGGAAATCGTGTTTATGTTCTTTTAAATGTTCTGTTAAAACTTTTATTTCTTCTGTAAGAATTGCAATTTGAACTTCAGCAGATCCTGTATCTTTTTCATTTTTAGCAAATTTCTTAACAATATTAGCTTTAACTTCTTTACTTAATGCCATAATTTTCTCCTTTCCTTTTTTATTCGCTTAAACCGAGAAGACGTTTGGAGAAGCGTCAACTAAGAATAAGTACATAAATAATAATACACTAAAATAATTATAAAATCAATATTTTTAATTAAATTTAATTACTTCTTTTCTATTATATGGTTAATAATAGTAAAATTATGTAAAAAATTGTTTTAGATTTTAAAAACAACTTTTTATTATAAAATTATTTATTTTTTTATGATAATTGATCTTTAGATACAGTTATAACTGGGCGGACGCCATCGGTAGTATCGCTAACGCTGCGACCGATCAGGCCGTTAACATAGTTCACGCTCCGAGCCATGTTAGAATAGCTGGAATAAGGCGTACTTGTCCAATATCCTACTGGTCCTCCATCACTAGACGATTGTAAGTTCTCATATAACCATGGCGTATTTGTTAATGTTGTACTGTTATTAACATTATATATCTGATCATATGTTGGTAAACTTGCGTCCACTGTCCAACTTGATGTTTGGCTTTCTAAATAATTATTTGCTGTTATTGGACCAAATGAATTCCTATCTGTATTACTTGACCACTGTGTTCCACCTACCGCTTCATAATCCTCTTGTGTTATCCACGCAACATTATCACCTATATTCTCATTCATTATAAGTGATACTGTATCTGTTCCTTCTTCTAATACATAAAATGTTCTTGGCCCATCCCCTGGATCACATGTATAAGACGTGCCTAAGGCATATGATACTGTTCCGCTTGTTGATGTACATGAAATACTACTACTTTCTGTTTCATTGGACATTAAATTACTACACTCTTCACTACTTCCTAC
>CALVXC010000029.1 GCA_944368805.1 uncultured Bacilli bacterium | reverse complement strand
AATAAAAGATACAATTGATAAATTAAAAATATCTAAACTTAATAAAGATAATTATATTTTATCAAAAGAAGATAAAGACTCTTTTATCGACTTTATCAATCAAGTTGATAGTACAAATAAGGAATATGATAAAATACAAACTCTATCTAATACATTAGTTAATGTTGATAAACAATTAAAAGATAATCAAAATAAAATCAAAACTTTAACTGAAAATAATAAGGCACTTAATTTAAGAGTTAATACTTTAAATGACACTATTAGAGAAAAAAATAAAGAAATTTCTAAATTAAACTCTATTATTAATGATATTAAAAGTACTTTAGATTATTGGAAAGATAAATTTGATAAACTAATCTCTTTCTTACATAGTAAACTTCATACTTGGTATGATAAAGATGATAAATATATTGATATAGTTAATGATATGTACCAAGATAATGTTCTAGATGATGAAGATATTGAAGATTTAGATTTAAACAAAGAAAAAGATGATTTTGAGCTATAAGTGAGCTGTATGTCATCTTTTTTATTAATCATTTATTGTTATCTTTTGCTATGTGGTGATGGTGAATATTCTTCGTTTAAAGCTTGTAATTGTTGAATCTGATTATCACATAGTTCAACTTTTGCTAATATTTCAGGATATTTTGTATTAACATCATTTCTATATTCTTCTATAATTTCATTTAGTTTTTCTTTAAATTCAGGAGTTTGTTGTCGTTCATCAGTATAGTATCCACTTGTTTTGCCATATCTAAATGTAGCAATTTTAAAAGTAATTAATTGTCCATTTATATCTTTAGAGATAATTCCATTTTCACTTAATGTCTTTATATCATTTTCATTAAGCATAGTACACCTTGCTTTAAATGACTTATGAATACCATCAAAAACACCACCAACTTGATGTAATGTATTTATTGTTTCTTCACTTTCATCAAGGGGTTGTAACCATAAATAAGGAATATTTCTAATTTGTTGGCTTTTTGCCTTATTGATTAATTCAATATATTCATTTATTTTTTCTGGTGAATCAAACATCTCTCTTAAATTTTCGTTAGATTTATTTCCTAACACTGATAGGATTTGTTCCATTTGCTCATCAGACAAATCACTTTTATCACTTAAATATATTGCTTTATCTGTTTGATTTTCAATAGTACCATATTTATTATTTGTTAAATATTCTTCTACAAAATCAGAGCCAGCTAATAATTTTTGAACATACTCTTTTAAATATGTATAATTAGTTAATAATTTTTGCTTTTTTTGCACTTCTGACATAATCATTTGCATTTTACCAAGTCTATCTTTGTTTCTTTCATAATCAAATCTATTGTATCTTGATGTTAAAACTCTTGCAGTTTCGGGCGTGCTTTGTATTTTAAAATATTGATCTGGGGTTTCTGCACTAATTTTATTTATATCAAAGATATAATCATCAGGATGTTTAATTGTAAAACCACAAATTTTTGGTCCCAATTCAGATAATTGTCTATAACCTAATCCATCTAATTCTTCTTCAGAAAAATAGTAGTGAGGAACCTTAACAGTTAATCTTATGTTTCCAAATTTATGGTTCATTTTTACTTGTTTTTCAACAAGTTTTTTATCTTCTGGAGATAATATAAATTTAGATCTAGGATTTCCACTTTTATCAACTAATACATCAAGTGGTCCTTCTATTATAAATTCTAAATTAGATATTGATTCCATTTTTCTAACTAAATCTTTTTCATAACCTTCAACATAATCTTTTGCACTGTTTAATTCAGTAAAAAAGGTATCAGGGTTAATATCTTTAGTAATAATGCTTAATGATTGCAAAGCAATATCTTCTAATTCTTCCCTGCTCATTGAATCTATTTTTTTTAAAACGCCAATTTTTATACATCTTTCAATAAATTCAATATTTTTATTTAATTCTACTTTTTTAGCAGCTCTTTCTAATTCTGTTAAATTATCAGCATGACTAAGTTTCTCTGCTTCAGATTTAAGCACATATAATATTCTATTTAAATCTACTCTTTTATTTTCTTCATTATTATTCATATTTTCACATCCTATTTTGATATAATTGACTTTATTTCATCTAACTCATCTAACATTTTCAATAATGATTTTAAATCGGTTTGATTAACTTCATTCAATAATAATTCTTCTAATTTCATAATACCCTCCATATATAAAGTAATCCTATACAATATAATTATATCATATTTCTTTTGATTTTAAAAAAGATTAAAAAAAATATTTATAAAATATTAAATTTATGGTATTATTGTTATAGAAATTAGTTGTTTATCAACTTTCTCTAGGAGTTTTGAATATCCTTTATTATCGCTCCAATGGGAAATCTGTCCGAACTTTTATAGTTTAGACTTAATATAGAAAATATCAATTTCTAAAAGAAGTTGGTATTTTTTTGTTGTTAAGAAAGGACAGGTTTATATGATTAATATTGTAACGAAAGAATTAGAATTTGATGAAGAACTAAAAAAACGAATTGAGTTTATATGTGATTTTTGTAATACTACTCCAACAATTATAAATGGTAATATTAGAAATATTGATAAAACTAATCTCTCTTACATTGAACCACATAGAATAATTATTAAAGGTATTACATTTCTTGCTTTTAACTATTCTAAAACTTTATTTGTTGGTAATTTATCAAATAAACTTGAACTTAAAGATTTAGAATCATTTATCAAAAAATTAAATTAATATTTATATACCAACTTCTTAAGATACTACTATTCCCTAATCAGGAAATTGACAAATCTAAAAAAAGTGATATTATAAATAACCAATGAAAGAGGTACTTTCTAGAAAGAGAGGTACATCTATGAAACATAAACAAAGAATATCAAAAATTTATAATATTGAAGATTTTGAGGAGTCAGTAGTATTTAGACTTTATTAAATACTATTGTCTTCTCTTTTTTTAGTAAAAAGGAGTGATTGATTAATGAATAATGAAAAGAAAGTTGCTGGTCTTTATATAAGAGTATCTACTGAAGATCAAGCTCGTGAGGGATTTAGTTTACCAGAACAAGAAAAGCGTTTAAGGACTTTATGTGAGTTTAAAGGTTATGAGATATATAAATTATACAAAGACGCTGGAATTAGTGCTAAAACTGGCAATACAAGACCTGCATTTGAGGAATTACTACAAGATGTTAGAGAAAAGAAATGTAATACTATTGTTGTATTAAAACTAGATAGACTTACTCGTTCAGTTTATGATATGGAATTTATTATGAAGTTTCTAGAAGAAAACGATGCTTATTTAGATTGTGCTAATGATGATATAAATACAACAAGTGCTAATGGTAGAATGGTTGCTAGACTTTTAACTACTGTATCACAAAATGAAATTGAAAGAACAAGTGAAAGAACTAAATTTGGTATGGCTGGAGCAATTAAAGAAGGACATATTCCACATAAAGCACCATTTGGCTATAAACACGAAAATAAAAAACTTGTTCCAGATGAAGCAACAAAGGATCAAGTTATAAGAATATTTAATTTATATTATCAAGGTAATTCATATCAAACAATTAGTAATCTATATAATAAAGAAAAAGTTTTTGGTAAAACAAATTGGTGTGATGGAACTATTTTAAAGATAATTGAAAATGAAATATATAAGGGAGATTTTATTCATGGTAAAAGAACTAAAAATCCTACTTATTACCCTGATGTAGTTGAACCACTTGTTAGTAAAGAATTATGGGAAGAATGCCAAGCTCAAAAGAAAAAGAACTCTCGTAATTATAAAAGAGATAAAGAATATTTATTCTTACAAAAACTTAAATGTCCTAAATGTGGAAGAATATTAGGTGGTAATGCTACTAGAAAGAAAAATGGAAATGTTTATTATTACTATCAATGTCATGATTGTAAAGTATCAATTAAAGAAACTGATATTGAAAAAGAATTTGATAACTTTATAAATGAAATACAAGAATATGATTCAATCGTTAATCAAACGCTACTACCTATGATTAAAACTAAACTAGATAATCCTAAAGATAAATTAATAAAAGAATTAAAAGAACAAAATGAGAAAGCTCAAAGAATTAGAAAAGCATATATTAATGGCTCATTTACTATTGAAGAATACGATACTGAAAAAGAAATTGTAGATAATACAATTAAATATATTGAATCAAAAATTAGAGATTGTGATATATGTGATAATTTAAAATTCACACCAGAAGATATATTAATTAAAAGAGATATAGATTATATAAATCAAATAGTTTATCCAGAAGAATATGAGGAAAATACTTATATGTGGAAAGATTATACTCGATCAGAAAAATGTGATTTAATTATGAGATATGTAGATAATGTAGAACTTGAATACTATGGAAATAATAAAATAAGACTTGGAGAAGTATTTTTTAGAGAAAGTATGTGTAAGCCATGTAATGATTTATATGATTCTGGTTTCCTAGATAAAAAAGATTATGCAATACTTGGTAATATTGAAACTAAATTAAGATTTAGTGAATATCTACCAATTGAGAAAGTTAGTGAGATAGTATTTACATTAAGACAATTTTATAATGTTGGTTATTTTGAAGCAACTTATTATTATGATGATAAAGTAATGTTCTTTAATGATTATCAAAATAGAAATATCGTAAGAATATTTCCAATAGAAGATTATAAAAAGATGGATAAAATAGATAGAATACAATTAGGAGTTATCTATATTGGTAATGATGAAAAATGTTTATTAGATAACAAAAAAGAAGTATTTACTACTATTCCAGAAAGAACTAATTGTAGAGTTTATGAATTAGATGAAAGAACTAAAAAGAAAAAATTAGAATCACTTGAAAAAGCAAAACAAATGAGAGAATAATTTTTAAAAAGAAATGATAATGTTAGTCAAGAACAACGATAGTTGCTTGTGAAATTCTTGACTAAGAAAATATAAATAATTATGGAATAATATCAAAACAAAATTACTTTTCATTTTGATGTTATCTATCATATGAAAAATTTTTTGCTTACTTTTTTCTTAAAAAAGTAATAACAAACGAACACGTTTTGTTGAACTCTGTTCAATGAAAGTGAGAAAAGTTTGTTTAAATAAATTATGAAAATAATAGTTAGTTATTTGAATAATTTACATAGATAAAATAAAAAACAGTGCTTTCTATTTTATCAATACTTTATGTAGTTTTAATGCCTAAAGCATTATTACGAAATAAAGTATAAACGGTTTCTAAGGTGGTAAACCTTAGCTTCCATATCTTGTCTCTGACAAGATATATAGGAAGTTATGAATAATGACAAAGTCACTTTCGTGCCATTTTCAATATCCATAATTTAGGGGGGTGTAAAAAATATGGAATTATCTTATTCACTACATTTAGGAAACGATAAAAACAAATCTATTAAAGCAAGACAAGAAGCAAAGAATACGCCATCAGGAACAACATCAAAGAATAATAATGCAATTCAAAATGTTAAGCAATTAGGAAAAGTTAATCATCATAATTTAAGACAATACGACAATAATCAAGAACTAATTAAAACTATCAAAGGTTCAAATGATATTGTTAAAGATGTTAAAGACTTATATATAGATTTATTTGATGAAGCAAGATTAGAATATAATAGTAAACAAACTAGAGATGATAGAAAAATAGATTGCCACTTTAATAAGATAAGTAATGATACAAAACATGATCTCGCTTGTGAGATAGTTATTGAACTTGGAAATATGGTTTATTGGGATGATAAAAGTTTAGAAGATAAATATAAAATGGCTGGTGTCTTTGAAAAACAATTAGAAGATTTAAAAGAAATAGTTCCAGATTTTTATATAGCAAATGCTACTATACATTTTGATGAACATTCTCCACATATGCATATAGTTGGTGTTCCAGTTAAAGAAAATTGTAAAACAGGTTTATCAAGACAAGTTGGAAAGACATCAATATTTACAAAAGAATCACTAGTCGTTATTCAAGATAAAATGAGAGAAAGATGTATTAATGAATTTAATATTGCTTATGGTTTAGATTCAAAACTCAAGGAAAAACAAAAAGGTAAAAATCGAGATATTACCTCTTATGAAAGAAAACTCTTTAATGAAAGAGTTAAAGGACTCAAACAAGAAATATCTAATCTTCAAAATGAAGTATCTGATTTAGAAGATAATAAAGAATCTATCAATAAACAAATAACTAAACTTTCCAAAGATAAAGATGATATAAAGGAAGAAATTGATAAAAAGAAAAAACTAAATAATAAAATTGTTATTAAATCTAAAAATCAGTTATGGGATGAAAACACTAAGCTAAAAGAAGAAAATGATTTTTATAAGCATTTAACTGATCAATATAAAGGTATGTATGAAAGAGAAAAGGAAAAAACTAATTACCTTATTTATCATTTAAATAAAGTCTTTCAAAAATTACCAGAGTTTATTAAAACAATAGTAGATTATTTATTTAATTATAGTGGTTTAGATTTAAAGCGTTTTAAAGAACAATATGATCCTGAAGTTATAAGAAAAAGAGAAAAATCATTTAAACGATTTAATCTGTTTAATAAAAAGGAAGTTGAAAAAGCAACTAAACATTTAAATAATGAAATGGATGAGGCAGTTGAAGAATTTTATAAAACAAAGAAAGACAAAGAAAAAGACGATGGCTTATCATTATAAGTCATCGTCTTTAATAATTTTAAATTTTATCTTTATCAATTCCTCTCGCTTCAAAACTATTATATATTTTACTCATATCGCGATATTTTCCTTTTTTTAATTCCTCAGAATAAGAATCAAATTCAATGTTATCAGAATTATCCGATAATTCCTTATCAATATCGTATGAAACATTGATTAATTCGTATGATATAGGTTCATTAATATCATTAGAATTTAATTTGCCAGAAATAATTAAGTAATTAGCAACTGTAGTATTTTTAACATTACCATCTTTATCATCATTTCTAAATACATCTATTGCATTTCCAACAGAACCTGTATTTATTATAAATCTATTATAAATTTTTTGTAGATAAGGAGTATGTATGTGTCCATATATTAATACATCTGCTTTTTTATCTGATATTGTATTATTACTTGGTAATAACAATTCATATAATCTTTCTAATTTATCAATATTTCCTGCAAATTTATCTATTTTTTGAGGGTGTGCATGTATTAATCTAATTAATCTTCCACTCATATAAAATTCATAGCAAAATGGCAATGTGTTTAAAAATTTTGCTGTATCATTATTTATTTTACTTTTATTCCAATTAATTCTATTAATTTCTTCTTCTGGTTTATTAGTTAAATCTATATCACTTGTAAAGTATTCATCACAATTCCCTTTTATAATTACTTCACAAGAACTTCTAATCAAATCAACACATTCTTGTTGATGACTACCTTTTGCTATAATATCACCAAGGCAATAAATTTTATCAATATCTCTTTTTTTAATATCATTTAAAACTGATTTTAATGCTTCTAAATTACCATGTATATCAGAAATTATCGCAATTCTATCCATTTTTTCACCAATTCCTTTACTGATTTTTAATTATCTACTTTAATTTTTCCTTTATAGTTTCAATTTTTTTCTCGTAATCTATATCATTATTGAGATTGTCATATCCTTCAAAATATTCTAAAAATTCAAATTCTTGAAATAACCATTCACTTAATCCTTTGAAGTAATTAATAACATTATTAATTTCTTCTTCATTTTCTTCTTTAGAAGTTTGCCCTGTTAAAATTAAATATACTTTTTTATTATTAAATAATTCACTGTGATGATAAAAAGGGTTCATTCTATCGATTAGATTTTTTAATATTCCATTAATGTTACTCATGTACATTGGACTAGCAATTACTATTTTATTATCAGTCAAAACCCCTTTATATACATTATTAGTTATATAATCATCCAATACACAATAATTATCAAGATTATTTTTACATGCATCACACCCTAAACAAAAATTCATTTTTTTATTTGATAAAGATATTAATTTATCATCATCATTCTTAATATCATTTAAAATCTTAAAGCAATTTTTTTCTCTATTAGAACAATTAATTAGTAACATTTATATCACTCCTTATTTTTATAAATACTCCAAAATTTTTTCAAATTTAGTATAGCCACTTTCTTTATTAAGATGTCCACCATTAGGAATTACAATCTCATTAGCATTAAGTTTTAATACTAAATCATGAAATATATTTTGCGGTATATAAGGATCATTATTTCCATATATACATATAATTTTATTACATAAATCTTTAATTCTAACTAATTTATCGTCATCAACATAAAATGTTTTATTAACAACATTATGAAAATCATCTTTATTATCAGCATAATAATTGTTAAAACCACTTACTAGAATTAATTTATCTATTTTTAAGTTGTTTTCTATCAAATATTTAATTGTAAAAGCGCAACCACTAGAATGTCTTATCATAACAGTATTAGGGTTAATATAATTAAATTCTTTATATACATCTAAAACTTTTTTCCAATAGTCATAAAAATGTTTATTAACATCAATTGGATATTGTGGGATAATAACTTGGTTATTATTATCATCTAATGATTCTTTTATATATGGAAACCAATTTTCAATATTACTTCCCATGAATCCATGATTTATAAATATATATCTCATAAAATCACTCCTACATAATATTTTAACACAAATATCAACTTTTTTAGAGGTTTTATAACAAATTTATGGTAAAATTAATATAGATTTGCATCTGGCTCTGCTCGAGATAATGATACTTTTTTTGTTGGGAGGTTTATTTATGATTATATCTAAATTAAAAATTCAAAATTATAAAAGCATAGAAAATATGACATTAGAATTTGTTGAAGGTAAAAATATAATTGTTGGTCAAAATAATTCTGGTAAAAGTAATATTATTTCAGCAATAAACTTAGTTATAGGAGAAAAATACCCATCCAAAAGATTTGATGAAAAATTTTATTTTCAAAATAGTGATTATTTTTATATAATATTGCAATTATCAAATTGTGCAGATTTTGATAAAGAATATTTAAACAATTATAATAAAAAAACAGGCATTTATTCTCTTACTGGTGATTTGAATTATTTAATAAATAGTGCTGATGAATTAGACGAAATGGGATTCTCTTCTTCTTGGAAGGATAGCTCACAAGTTATCGAACTAATTGAATCTGCTAAATATATTTATATATCTCTTTTCAGTAGAAAAAACGAAGATACAATATATACTTTAATGCTACAAAATTATGATGGAAGTTTATGTAAATTTAAATTTTTTGCAAATGAACTATTGTCATCATTTATTACTTCTGCAATTATTCCATCCGAGAGAAATTTAAAAAGTGAATTGGTTGTAAATAATTACTCATGGTATGGAAAACTGATTAAAAGTGTTTGGGAAAATATGAATGAAGAAGACAAAGCTCTTCTTGGGCAACATAATCAAGATTTAACAGATGTTACAAATTCAATTTTTGAAAATCTAACAGATGAATTAGGTAAATCCGTTAAAGATGCAATTCCATATAATAAATTGGAATTTAAACTTATTCAAGATACGAAAACAGATTATTATAAAGGGATAAAGATTTTGTTAGATGATGGATATTATAGCTTATTAGATGATAAGGGTTCAGGAATAAAGAGCTTAATGATAATTGAATTGTTCAAATTATATTGTAAAAAATATCATAAATATTCTTCTTGTTTAATTGTTGAGGAACCTGAGGTTTTTCTTCACCCACAAGCGAGAAGTGTATTATCTAAAAAAATCGATCAATTTTTAACTGGAAATAACAATCAAACTATCATAACTACTCATTCAGAACAATTTATATCTAATTTTGATATAAAACAATTAACTTTTATTTCAAAAGATGATGGTAAAAGTGAAAAACACAAAATATTAGATAGCGATTTCACTGAAAAAGAATTTCAAAAAATTAATATAATAACTAAAACTGAAAATGCAGAAATGTATTTTGCAGATACAGTTATATTAGTTGAAGGTGGAGAAAAATATATACTTAAAAAGTTATTTGAAATTTATAAAGATGATTTGTTTTTAGATTATAATAATGTGTCACTAATAAAAGTAGGTGGAAAAACATTTTTTAATATTTATAAAAGAATGTTAGAAAAATTAGGAAAGAAAGTTTTTATAATAGCAGATTATGATAATTTTAAAAACGAAGTAAATGATTTCTTGCCAGAAAATTTGAGAAATCTACTAAATGAAGTTAAAGGAAGAACGTCAGGATTGAAAAAATATTCTGAATTAAGTGGACAAGATAAAACTGATATGGATAACATTTTCGAATATTTGAAACAAAACCAGGTTTATGTATTACACAATGGAGAATTAGAAGATTATTATAATAAAATAGAAATTGAGAAATTAAAACAAGATAATAATATAAGTGGTAAAGAAGTCGTTGCACACTATATTTCTACAATTTTGAATTTAGAAAATTTAGAAGATTTATTAATAATAGATAATGATTTTAAAGAATATATTGATTTGATAATTAAAGATTTGTCTAAAAATCCGGATGATACTTCAAAAAAACACTTGGAATAAATATAAATTCATGTTAAAATACTATTAGAAATTGATATTAACGTTATCGGTTTCCAATTCGAGAGGAAAAGTTTGAAATAACTTAACCAATCGCTCCAGAGAAGAATCTGCTCGAACTTTCGAGCATTATGATAAATATCAAATTCAGAAATGGATTTGATTTTTTTGTGTTTAAGAAAGTGAGCGTGATTTTTCAAATGGTAAATGTTATTAAGAAAGAAATTAAAATTGATAATACTTTAAAAAAGAAGTTAGAGTTTATTTGTAGTTTTTGTAATACTACTCCTACTTTTTATAATGGTAGTATTAGAACTATTGAACATACCAATTTAATGTATGTTGAGCCACATAGAGTTACCATTAAAGGTATTACCTTTTTAGTATTTGATTATGAGCCTTATATTTATGAAGAAAATTTAAGTAAATGTATTCCTTTAAATAAATTTGAAGATTATTTAAAAAATATTTAATAAGTAAAAAATAAAATCAGTCCATTTTGCCATTTTAAATATGGAATTTCCCTATTTAAGGAAAGATAGTAAGTTATTAATGGTGTAAATTTGGTATGAAAAAAGTACAAAAAAAGTACAAAATTGTGATAGACTTTGAATAATAACTGTGATAATATGTTAATATATTTTAAAAGTATTATTTTTATATTGGTTTTTGTTGATTTTAAAGGACTTTTTTATATTTTTGGGCAGAAAAAGTATCGGACAAAATATCAGTTTTAGTATAAGACTTTTGGGTATTGACAATACCAATAATACTGTTAAAATAATGTATGCTAGGAAAAAGTTTGCACAAATACTATCTTCGTGTATTTTATTCAAACACAAGGGAAATTTCTCTTGTGTTTTTTCGTGTGAAAAAGAAAGGACTGATGTTATGGAAGAAGAAAGGAAAATTGTAGGGATTTATACTCGTGTAAGTACCGAAGACCAAGCTCGTGAGGGCTTTAGTTTACCTGAACAAAAAGAACGATTAGAAGCATTGTGTAAATATAAAGGCTATGAGATTTATGATTATTACGAAGACGCTGGTATTAGTGCTAAAACTGGAAACCATAGACCAGAGTTCGACCGAATGCTTGAAGATATTAGAGCAAAGAAAATAAATACTATGTTAGCTTTAAAACAAGATAGAATTACTAGAAGTATTTATGATTGGGAAAATATTTTAAATTTCTTAGAAGAAAATGATGCTTATTTAGATTTTGTATATGATGATATTAATACTACCACTTCAAATGGTAGAATGATTTCTCGTATTATGATGAGTGTATCTCAAAATGAAATTGAAAGGACATCAGAAAGAACTAAAGTTGGACTTGCTGGTGCAATTAAACAAGGACATATTCCACATAAAGCACCACTAGGTTATAAACATGAAAATAAAATGTTAGTACCTGATGAAGCGACAAAAGATATAGCAATTAGAATATTTGAACTATATCATAATGGATTATCATATCAGAAGATTGCTAATATCTATAACGAAGAACAAGTATTAGGAAAAACTAACTGGGGAGATAATACAATCTTTCATATTATTGAAAATGAAATATATAAAGGAGACTTTGTTCATGGTAAAAGAACTAATAAACCAACTTACTACCCTGATGTAGTTGAACCTTTAGTTAGTAAAGAAATGTGGGAAGAATGCCAACATCAAAAAAGAAATAATTCCAGAGCATATTCTAGAACTTTAATTTATATCTTCTTGCAAAAGTGTTTATGTCCTAAATGTGGAAAAATTTTAGGTGGTAAAGCTTGTAAGAAAAAAGGTCATGAATATTTCTATTATTATTGTAGAGATTGTAAATTAAATATTAAAGAAACTGAAATTGAAAGAGGTTTTAAAGAAGTTGTAGATCAACTGACTGAATATGATTCAATTGTTAATCAATTCTTTGTTCCCATGGTAATTAAAAACTTTGATGAGCCAAGAGAAAAAATATATAAAGAAATTGATGTTCAAAAGCAAAGATTAGAAAGAGCTAAACTTGCTTATGTAGATGGTGCTTTTACTCTTGATGATTATAAAGCAAAAGCAAAGATTATTGAAGATACAATTAAATCATTAGAAGAAAAAATTAGTAATGCAGATAAATTTGAAGTATTTAACTACTCTGCAAAAGATATATTAGTATCTCGAGATGTTGCTTTCTTAAATAGTAAAATTCATCCCGAAGAATATCAAGAAAGAATTAAAACATGGAATAAAAGAACACGTGGAGAAAAAGCAACTTTAGTAATGAATTATATAGATACTATTGAACTTGAATTAGTTGGTTCTGAATGTTTTGTTAAGAATATTAACTTTAGAGAATCAATCGCTAAACCATGTAATGAGCTTTATGATAAAGGTTATATAGATAGACCTACACCTGCTATATTTGGAAATGTTATTGGTGAACTTAGATTTAGTAATTATATACCTGAAGAAGAAGTTGGAGAAATTATTATGAGACTTAAAAACTTTTACAATGTGTCTTATACTGAATCAACTTACTATGTTAAAAATCAAGTTTTCTTCTTCAACTTTGTAGAAGATAATTCTGCAATCGTGAGAGTATTCCCATTAGAAAATTATTATAAGAAAGACCCAGATGTAAAAATGGAAGAATATAGATTTGGAATTATCTATATCACAGAAGAAAATATTGTCGTAACGAAAGATAAAGATGAGTTAGACAAATTATTTAATTACATTCCTGATGATACATCTTTTATGCCTTTTAGAGAATTAAAAGATGTACCTAGTAAACCAATCAGAATGGAATTAATAAAGAAATAAAATACGTGGCACGTTTTGTTGAACTTGTTCAATGAAAGTGGCGATAGTATTTTATATCAATTCTTTATGTAGTTTTATTTCATTACGAAGTTTTGAAATATTACGAAATAAAGAAAACGGATTCTAAGGTGTTAAACCTTAGCCCACTGGAATCTTGTTAGCATGACAAGATACCTAGGAGGTTATGTATTTTGTCATAACCAAATACTGCTATAAAAAAGGATGGTGATTATAATAAGTGAACTTGCATATTCACTACATTTAGGTAGTGATAAAAATAGAAAAAATAGTGTTAGAAATTCTGGTAAAAATAATATTAGTGATACTACTTCAATGAGTAATAATGCTATTCAAAATACAAAGCAATTAGCAAAAGTTGATAAGCATAATTATAGAAAATATGATAATAAACAAGATGAAATAGTTATCATAAGAGGTACTTCTTCTCTTTATAAAGATGTAGAGAATTTTTATAAAACTGAATTTGAAGACGCAAGAATTGAATACAATAATAAACAAATCAGAGATGATAGAAAAATAGATAATTACTTTAAAAAAGTTAGTGATAATTCTAAAAGTGATTTAGCTTGTGAAATAATTATTGAACTTGGAGATAAATCATTTTGGGATACAAAAGATTTAGAATATAAACATAAGATGACAGAAGTTTATAAAAAACAAGTTGATGATTTAGAATTATTAGTACCAAACTTTAAAGTATGTAGTTCTATAATTCATTATGATGAAACTAGTCCTCACATGCATATTGTAGGTGTACCAATTAAATATAATTGTAAGACCGGTATGTCTATGCAAGTCGGAAAAACTGATGTTTTTACTAGAACTTCATTAAAACAATTACAAGATAAATTGAGAACTTTATGTATTGAAGAATATAATAAAGAATACAATATGGATGCTACTTTGAAACAAAAACTTAAAGGTAGAAATAGAGATATTCATGTATCTGATATGACTAACTATCAAGAAACAAAAGAACTAATCGAAAAACATCAAAAAGAAATTGATTCAATAAGTAATAAATCTTTAGAGTTAAAATCTAATTCAACTAATATAAAAAATGAAATAAATAACTTAAAAAAAGTTCCTTTAAGAGATGATTTGTTTATTATTTTTAAAGAACAAAAAGATGAATTAGAAAATTATATTGATAAAGTTGATAAAACAACTGATGAATATAGAGATGTTAAAGAATTATCTGCAAACTTAAATATTATTACTAAACAAGCTAGACAAGACGCTAAAAGAATCAAGACTTTAAGAGAAAGTGATGATGCATTAAATTTAAGAGTTGAAAATTTAAGTGAAAAAGTAGAAACTCAAGAAGAACAAATTAAAAATTTAAAAAGCGACAATTTTAATTTAAAATATCAATTACAAAATTTAAAAGATTTTTTTGATAGATTAATTAAATTATTTAAAAGAATGATAAAACGTGAAGATAAGGAAGAAGTATATTTAGAAGTATTAGAAGATATGCATGATAATAGAATTATCAACGATAAAACTTTTGATAATATTCTAGGCTATAATGAGCCGATAAAAGAAAATAAGAGCAAAGAAAAAGATGACTTTGAGTTGTAAAGGTAAGTTTTAAATCATCTTTTATTTTACATTTTTTCTTAAAGAATCAATTAGTGATTCATAGTTTTTATCTTTATCTTTCTTATTTGATTCTAAATAAATATTTAAATTTTTCAAAACTTCATCATCAAAATACAACTTTACTTTTGATGATTCAGCTATAAGTAGATTTCTAATATTTTCATTTTGGTTATGATAATAGGCACTAGCTAAATCTATTATTTTTAGAGATATATCAGATCTAATTTTATATAATTCGATTTTTTTATTATTTCTTAGTTCTAACCATTTCGAAAAGTATCCACCAATAAATATGGTTACAATTAATGTAATTAAAGCCTGAATCATAGTATTATTAGAAAAGTCTTTTTCTGATAATTTAATAATTAAATCATAAATTAAATATCCAAACCAACCAAATAATCCAAATCCGACTACTATAGCTATAACACTATAAATCCAATATCCTTTTTTCTCAGTACTCATAACTCACCTCATTTTACAAAAATTCTGAAACTATTTCTTTTAAATAACTATTATTAAACCAGAAACATTGTTTAGTAAATTCACTAGCTCCAGTAACTTTATCTTTAACTGGAAGTGATATTGTATCTCTAGAATCTCTTCCGTGAGGTCTAACATGACATACTCCGTTATCACTCATTCCTGGAAAGTTAGTAATTCTTCTTCCTCTTTCATCAATATGATTTACGATATTACCAGTCCTAATAACTTCTTGAGTTTTTTCATACATTGATTTTACTTTTGATTCAATAATAATCTCTGGCATATTCCATAGTTTTATTCCTTTAAATACATATTCTCCATTTTCTTCTTTAAATATAAAGAACATATATTTAGTAGTTTCTAACTCTTCTTTCAAGTCAGAATCTTCAAAATCAGTATTCATTATTTCATCGAATTTAAAATATGGAAATGACATTGATTCTATAATTCTTCCATTTGATTCTACTCTAATAGTTTTTGGTATGATATTAGCTTTTGTAAATTCATCCGTATCTTTTAGTTTCGATTTAACATTGAACATTCTACTAATAATCATATTTAGTACATTTTTTGCTTTAGAATCAATGTTTAATTCTTTCATTAGTTCAGATTGAGTTTTACCTTTATACTTATTAATAACATTTTGAATAAAGTCAGTAAAAGAATCTTCTGTTCCTTTTAGTATTTTTTCAACATCTTCATAATTACCAATATACTTTCTAACAAGTCCAGTCATATAAGATGTTTTAAAACAAAATGCTCTTTGCATTGCTCGTATATCAGAAAATGGTTGTTCTCTTTTTGATTCTTTGTTGGCACCTTTAGTACAAGCACCTAAATACATTGTATCTGCTTCAGATATTTCATGTGCTTTACCATCTTTAATCTTTTGTATAATAAACTCCCAGTCTTTTTGAATAATAGGCATATCTTCATTTGGAAAAGAATATAGAAGTTCATTTGTTATTCTTAAATCTTCTTTCTTTTTATCTTTTTCCCATAAATACCATATTATTTGTAATTTACTATTTTTAGATAAGAAATGTGAAGTTTCAAAGGTATTTTTATATTCAGTCATATAATCAATAATATTTAATACTAATCTTTCTTTAGCAGATAAAGTATTATTTCTATTTTTCTTATAAGGTGTTACTTTAAGTTCAATACCAGCTTCTTCAAAATCAGGTCGTGAAAATGAGTTGATATTCATTCCAAAAACATCAGTTTCAAATAAATGTCCAAAGAATGCTTTATTAAATCCTTCATCACTATCATCTGAATCTTCGCTTTTAATAGTTTTTACTTTCATCTTTTGTAGTTCGCCAAAAGTCTTTCCAAGTGCTGATTGAGATATGATTCTAATTTCTTCTTCTGTATAAGTTTTTGCTCAATTCCAAAAGTAAACGCAACTTTTAAAGGTTAAATGCAACCATTAGTATGATTATAAGCTAGTAACAA
>CALVXC010000028.1 GCA_944368805.1 uncultured Bacilli bacterium | reverse complement strand
AAAAAAATAAAAATAGTTAGAACAATTTAATTTATTTAAAATAAAATAACTAACTATTTTTATTTAACTATTAAATTTAAAGTTTTTAAAGTTTACATTGCAATGACTTTTTTGTTAAAACGAGGTATTTCATCTCGCTTTATTTATTATGTTACATTTTTCCTAAAAAGAAAAGACTATTGAATCTATTTATCAACAGTCTGAAATCAAAATCAACTCGCTTGAGTTGATTTTTATTATGTATAAATAATTTTAAAATGGGCGATAATAATATGGAGGATACGGTTGATATGGTGGGTAATATGGTCTTGGATAAAAAGCTGGCGCTAATAAACCTCCTGTGATACCACCCAAAACGAATGGCCCTAAAAACCCGCCACCAATAAAGCGATTATTATTAGGCCTAAATGGTGGACGAGGTCCTGGTCTAAATCCCATTTGATTTTGATACATATTAATTACTCCTTTCATATTATATTATGAGAAATATATAGAAGAGGTGTTAAAATGAGTGAAAATATTGATAAATTAAGTACAACTATTGTAGATTATTCTTTAAAAATAAAAAAAGATGATCGTGTTTTAATTAAATATCAAAGTAGTGAAGCGGTAGCTTTAGTTAAAGCTTTAATTATGAAAATTAATCAAAAAGAAGCTATAGCGTTCACTAAATTAATAGATAATAGTGTGGAGTATTTACTAGATTCCTTTATGAATGAAAAAAGAGTTAACGAAATAAGAAAACAAGAACAATTTCTAGTTGATAATTTTGATTGTTTTATAGATATTCGTTATATTTCTAACGATTATGAACAAAAATTAGTTTCTGAATCATCTTTAAAAATGCTTGGTGATGCTACTAAAGATATTCACCATATAAAAGTTAATCAAAGAAGATGGGTTTTACTTAATTATCCATCTAAATTAGACGCTTATAAAGCTAAAATGCCAACTGATAATTATTTTAACTTTGCTTTTAATGCCATGGTTTTTGATTATCAAAAAATGGATAAAGATATTAAACCATTAAAAGATTTAATGGAAAAAACCGATAAAGTTAGAATTGTATCACCAGGAACCGATTTAACATTTTCAATCAAAGGAATTCCTGCTGTTCCGTGTTGTGGTGAGTGTAATATTCCTGACGGAGAACTTTTTACAGCTCCTGTTAAAAATAGTGTTAATGGAACGATTACTTATAATACCCCGTCACCTTATCATGGAAATGTGTTTCATAATGTAAGATTAACTTTTAAAGATGGTAAAATTATCGATTGTAGTTGTGATGAAGATAATGAACGTTTAAATGAAATATTTAATACCGATGAAGGTTCTCGTTATATTGGTGAGTTTTCCTTAGGTTTCAATCCTCTTATAACTGAGCCTATGGGTGATATTCTTTATGACGAAAAAATAATTGGTAGTATTCATTTTACGCCAGGACAATGTTATGCTGAAGCACCAAACGGAAACGATTCATCAATTCATTGGGATATGGTTTTAATACAAAGAAAAGAATATGGCGGTGGCGAAATTTATTTTGATGATGTTTTAATAAGAAAAGATGGTCTTTTTGTTTTAGATGAATTAAAACAATTAAATTATGATTTAAAATGAAAAAATATTAAAGTTTTTCATATACTTCTTTAGGTGGTATAAGTGAAAAACTTTTTTCAAATTTTAGGTGTTTTTGCTCTTTTTGCTATCAGTCTTTTGTACACAGAACAAGCAGTAACTGTTGTTCGCCAGTTAGACGATTTTATGATTAAAATAAATGAAGTAAAAGAACAATATGAAATAAAACCCATTGATGCGATTATCACTAATGATGAAATAATACCAGGACTAAACGGTAGAAAGGTTGATGCTGACAAAAGTTATCGCAATATGAAAAGAGCTGGTCAATTTAACCCTAACTTATTTGAATATTATTCAGTTAAACCAACCATATCTTTAAAAAATAATTATCAAAAATATGTAATATCAGCTAATCCTAAAAAAAATACCATTAGTTTAGTTTTTATTGTTAATGATAGTGGGGATGTTTTAAGCGTATTAGAAATTCTTAAACAAAAAAAAGTTACAGCTACTTTTTTTGTTGACAGTGATTGGTTAGAAAAAAATAGCAAACAAGCTAGTCAAATAGTTAAAAACGGTAATATTTTAGGGAATTTAAGTTATAAAAACAATTACAATGACAGTTTATTTACATGGGTTGACACGATAATTAGCCAACTTAATAAACAAAATCATTATTGTTATATGGAAAAGAAAAATGAAGATTATTTAAAAACCTGTGCGATGTATAAAAATTATACTATTAAACCTAGCTTAGTTATAAAATCTTCACCCCTCAAAGAAATAAAAGAAAACGTTAAAGCAGGAAGCATTATTTCTTTTCCAATTGATGATTTAGTTTTAGATGAATTAGGTAGCACAATCAATTACTTAAAAGCTAAAGGTTATGAAATAGTTAATTTAGATAAGCACTTAAGCGAAGAAGTAGAAGAATAAAAAGTATGAAAGTACTTTTTTTCATATTCTTTTAAAATAGATAGCTAAATTAAAAAAAAAATGGTATAATGGTTATGATTGGAGGCTAGTAAAATGGAAACAAATGAAATTATTAACACATACCAAGGCTTTCAAAAAAGAAGCGATGATTTGTGGGTGTTACTTTGACGCCGATTCAAAACAAAAAAGAATCTTAGAATTAGAAAATTTAATAAACAATCCTAATTTTTGGAACGATAAAAAAAATAGTGAAGCTGTTATAAACGAATTAAATAGTTTAAAAACGATTGTTAACGATGTTACAGCGTTAAAAAAAACAATAGATAGTAGTTTAGAAATGATTGAAATCATCGATGAAGAAATTAAAAATGAATTAGAAAATAAAATTGTTGAAATTGATCAAAAACTAACTACTTATGAAGTAGAACTTACTTTAAATGGTCCTTATGATAAAGGTAACGCTATTATCGAAATTCATTCGGGCGCCGGTGGAACAGAAGCTTGTGATTGGGCTGATATGTTAAAAAGAATGTATTTTAAATGGTGTGATAAAAAAAATTACAAAGTTGAAATAACTTATGAACAACCTGGTGATGAAGTAGGGATTAAAAGTATGGTTGCTTTAATTAAAGGTAGTAACAGTTATGGCTATTTAAAAGGTGAAAAAGGTGTCCATAGGTTAGTTCGCATTTCCCCTTTTGACGCTAATTCAAGACGCCATACTTCCTTTGCTTCAGTAGATGTTATGCCTCTTTTTGATAATCAACAAATTGATATTGAATTAAAAGATAGTGATTTAAAAATCGATGTTTACAGAAGTAGTGGTGCTGGTGGACAATCAGTTAATACGACCGATAGTGCCGTTAGAATTACTCATCTTCCTTCTAAAATAGTCGTTACTTGTCAAAATGAACGTAGTCAGATTCAAAATAAAGAAAAAGCTTTAGAAATTTTAAAAAATAAGCTTTATAAATTAGAATTAGATAAAAGAGATCAAGAACTAAAAAATATAAAGGGTGATTTAAAAGCTATCGATTTTGGTTCGCAAATACGAAGTTATATTATGCACCCATATTCGTTAGTTAAAGATCATCGTACAAAAGTTGAAACAAGTAACGTTTCGAAAGTTTTAGATGGTGATATTGATATATTTATAAATGCTAATTTAAAGGGTGTTGATTAAATGATATTTAAAAAAGAAAATAAAGCACTTGAAGAATTACTACAAATGGACTTTTCTAAAAAAAGTAGACCAAGGCGTTATTTAGAATTAGTAATAGGTGTTATAATTCTTGCTTTAGCGTTCAATCTATTTATGTTACCTAATAAAATTGTATCTGGTTTTAGTGGAATTGCCGTTATTTTTAGTTCCCTATTTAACATTAATGCATCTTTGTTAATTATGATAATAACGGTTATATTACTTATTGTTGGACTATTTACTTTAGGTAAAGAAACCATAAAAAAGACTTTGTTTGGTGCGTTACTATATCCAGTTATGGTAGCTTTAACTGAACCTTTAGTTAATTATATAATTATCGATAATTCTGATATTTTATTATCTGTTTTATTTGGTGGGTTTTTAACTGGTGTTGGTTCTGGTTTAGTTTTTAGAGGTGGTTTTTCAACTGGTGGTGCTGATACAATAATGCAAATTATGAATAAATATTTAAAAATATCTTTAGGTAAAGCTAATTTAATTATTAATATTGTCATTATAGCTGGTGGTGTATTTGCTTTCGGTTGGACAAGATTAATGTATTCATTAGTTTGTTTATATATAGTTAGTTTAGTTATGGATAGAATTATTTTAGGTATTTCTAGTTCTAAAGCTTTTTATATTATTACTGATCATGAAAATGAGATTAAAACCTATATAATGAAAAAATTAGGTAGAGGTGTAACAGCTATTGAAGCTAGAGGTGGTTTTACTAATAATAAAGAAAAAATATTAATGTGCATTGTTCCAACTAGAGAATATGTTATTTTAAAAGAAGTTATAAGTGAAATTGATGACAAAGCAGTATTGTTAATAACTGACGTATATGAATCAATTGGTAGTAGATAGGAGGTAGTTATGGATTTAATTAGAATACGTAATGTCAAAAAACAATATAAAAATGGTGTTATAGCCATATATGATCTTAGTCTTAATATTGCTAAAGGGGATTTTGTTTTTATTATTGGACCAACAGGTTGTGGGAAATCTACTTTAGGTAAAATGCTATATCGCGAAGAAAGACCAACATCTGGTGAAATTATTGTTGGTGGACTTAATGTTGCCAAACTTAAAAATCGTAAAGTTTATAAATTACGTCGAAAAATTGGCGTTGTTTTTCAAGACTTTAAATTATTACAAAAACAAACAGTATATGAAAATGTTGCTTTTGCTTTAGAAGTTTTAGGTTTACCTAAAGCTGAAATTCATTCAAAAGTATTGAAAGTTTTAGATTTAGTAGGGTTAAAAAATAAAGCTAAAAATTATCCAACACAACTATCAGGTGGTGAACAACAAAGAGTAGCTATAGCAAGAGCTATAGTAAACGGACCTAAATTACTTATTTGTGATGAACCAACAGGTAATTTAGATGAAGGGACAAGTAAAGAGATTATGAAAGTATTAGAAGAAATAAACAAATTAGGAACAACGATTATTATGGTAACACATGATACAGAATTAGTTGAACGCGCGAAAAGAAGAGTTATCTTATTAGATTCGGGAAGAATTTTAAAAGATTATGCGAAAGGAACATATCGTCATGAAAGCGTTTAGAATTTTAGGCCGAAACATTCGCGATTCATTTAAAAGTGTTTTTAGAAATTTTTCCCTTTCATTAGCGTCTATTTCGTGTATTACTATTACCTTAATTGTTATGTCTTTAGCCATTATTCTTTCATATAATGTTAATAATTTTGTTGAGTTAGTTGAGCGTGATGTCACGATTGTTGCTTTTTTAGATAACGATGTTACTGATGAAGAAGTTGATGTAATTAGGGATAGTATTGATAGTTTAGGTTATATTGATACAGTTACTTATAGTTCAAAAGAAGAAGTAACAACCGAAATTAAAAACTCATCCGAAACATTTAGTAATATTATGGCTAGTTGGGATGAAACTGATAACCCATTACAACCAACTTTCCAAGTTAAAGTTACTGATATTGATCAAATTGGCAATATTGCTGATGAGATTAAAAACATGGAAAACGTTGATATTGTTAAATATGGTGAAGGTATGATTGAACAATTAGTTAAAGTTTTTGATACCGTTAGAAAAGTAACAATTGGTATCGTTATAGCCTTAGTTATTGTTACAGCCTTCTTAATTGCTAATACAATTAAAATAACAATTTTTTCAAGAAAAAGAGAAATTGAAATTATGCGTTTAGTTGGTGCTTCAAATACTAATATAAAAATTCCATTTATTTTAGAAGGTTTATTTTTAGGAGCTTTAGGATCAATTATTCCAATAGTTGTAAGTGTTTATGGCTATAACGCTTTATATAATAACTTTGATGGTCAAGTAATCTCACCATTTATCAAATTAATTGCTCCACAACCATTTATTACCCTTGTTTCATTAGTACTTTTAGTTATTGGTATTTTAGTTGGTATGTTTGGTAGTTGGCGCGCTGTTAGGAAATATTTAAAAATATAGTTGAGTTTCAACTATATTTTTTGTATAATAAATTTAGGTGATGAAAATGAGTGTTAAAATAAAACGAATTGCTAGTAATATGATGAAAGAAATAAGTTATATATTAGCTAATGAAATAAAAGATGAACATATTAAATTTGTATCAGTTACTGATTGTAAAGTAACTAATGATTTAAGTTTTGCTAAAGTATATATTAATGCTTTAGACGAAAATAAAAAAGAAGAAATTTTACATTCTTTAGATAAAGCTAAAGGGTTTATAAGAAAAATGTTAAGTGAAAGAATTGATATTAGACATATTCCTGAATTGCAATTTGTTTATGATGATTCTTTAGAAAATGGACAAAAGATTGAAAACATTATAAATAAAATTCATGAAAATGAAAATTAATATTTACAATTTAAACAATAAAGTATATAATATAAATATATTAATTTAACTGTGAAAAATGTTTGTAGTTATTAACTAGTAATTAGAAAACTAATGGATGATGAAAATTAGTCAAGGTTAATAATGAAATTACCCATTTGGAGTTAAAACGGTCTTCACCGTTAACGAATTTAAGAGCATAATAAAATATTATGAAATAAGGTGGTACCGCGTTTTTACGTCCTTATATCGTAATATTTTTTTTAGGAGGAATGAAAATGGAATTAAACAAATATATTGATCATACTAATTTAAAAGCTTACGCTACTAAAAAAGATATTAAAAAATTGTGTGAAGAAGCAATTAAATATAAATTCGCTTCTGTTTGTGTTAATCCTTGTTATGTAGAGTTAGCTGTTTCTCTACTTAAAAATACTAATATTAATGTTTGTACCGTTATCGGTTTTCCACTAGGTATGAATAACGTCAGGACGAAAGAATATGAAGCGATTGTAGCAATTGAAGATGGCGCTAGAGAAATTGATATGGTTATCAATATTGGAGCTTTAAAAGATAAAGATTACGATTATATAAAAGAAGAAATTGAAAGTGTACGTGATGCGATTGATGGTCATGTTTTAAAAATAATCATTGAAACTTGTTATTTAACTGATGAAGAAATAATTAAAATGACTGAAATATGTAATGAAACATTTGTTAATTTTATTAAAACTTCAACTGGTTTTGGTTCAAGAGGAGCTAGCGTGCATGATATTGAACTAATAAATAATCATAAAAACGAATTATTAGAAATTAAAGCTAGTGGCGGTATTAAGGATTTAAAAACAGTTGAAGCTATGATTACGGCTGGAGTAACGAGATTAGGAACAAGTAGTTCTGTAGAAATTATGACTGAAGAAATTGAACACAATTGTTGTGAAAAGGAGAGTGAATAAAATGACTTTGTTTGAAGATTTAAAATGGCGTGGTTTAATTAAAGATATTACTAGTCCAGAATTAGAAGATAAATTAAATAATGAAAGTTTAACTTTTTATTGGGGAACTGATCCAACAGCTGATAGTTTGCATATAGGGCATTTATCTAGCTTGTTAGTAGCTAAAAGATTAAAAGAAGCTGGTCATTATCCAATATTATTAGTAGGTGGAGCAACGGGTTTAATTGGAGATCCTCGTCCTACAGCTGAAAGATCAATTATTACGAAAGAAGAACTTTTAAAAAATTTTGAAGGTATAAAAAATCAAGTTACTGAATTATTTGGCTATGAAGTAGTTAATAATTTTGATTGGTGTAAAGAAATTAATTTCATTGATTTCTTAAGAGATTATGGCAAATATTTTAATGTTAATTATATGTTAGATAAAGATATAATTAGAAGAAGATTAGAGACCGGTATTACTTATACTGAATTTTCTTATATGATTATTCAAGCTTTAGATTTTATGCATTTATTTGAATCTAAAAATTGCATATTACAAGCAGCAGGATCAGATCAATGGGGAAATATTACTGCTGGAGTTGATTTAATAAGAAAAAAAACAGGTAAAGAAGCTTATGCATTTACTATGCCATTAGTGACTGATTCAACTGGTAAAAAATTAGGTAAAAGTGAAGGCAACGCTATTTGGTTAGATAAAACTAAAACTTCTAGTTACGAAATGTATCAATACTTAATTAATTTAGAAGATGAAATGATTATTAGTTATTTAAAAGTTTTTACTTTTTTATCAAAAGAAGAGATAGAATTATTAGAACAAAAACATCAATCTAACCCTCATTTAAGAGAAGCACATAAAGCATTAGCTAAAGAGTTAATAACTTTCTTACATGGTGAAGATGAATATAAAAAAGCTTTAAAAATTAGTGAATCATTATTTAGTGGTGATTTTAAAGAATTAAATAGCGATGAAATCAAAGAAGCTTTAAAAGAAGTACCTAATTTTGAATTTGAATTAGAAACTAATATTTTAGACATTTTAATTAATAATAATATTTGTAGTAGTAAAAGAGAAGCAAGAGAATTATTAAATTCTAATTCTATAACCGTTAATAATCAAAAAATAACTGATGAAAACTATGTTATTAGTAATAAAGATTTAATTGATAACCAAATTTTAATTATTAAAAGAGGTAAGAAAAAATACTATTTAGGGTTAAAAAAAGAAAGTAATTAATCGTACTTTCTTTTTTAAGTGAAAAATTTTTAATGTTATTAAAATATTTTAATTTACAAAAATGTTAAATTACAAAATTGGCAAAAGATACAAACGATGATATAATGTTATTAGAAGAAAATTTATGATAAAAAGATTTAACTATTTAAAAAGTATATACCTTGTTAGTGAAACTATATACAAAATTTAAAATTATGATTTTTTAAATAAGCAATATAGTTATATTAAAGAAAGATGGTGTAGTATAAATGGAAAAAATAATTTTAGTTGATGGCAATAATTTGCTATTCAGAAGCTACTATGCAACTGCTTATAATGGTAATTTTATGAAAAACAGTAAAGACTTTCCAACTAATGCCTTATTTGGTTTTACTAATATGATTAATAAAATAATTGAAGAAGAAAAACCCATTTACATGTTAGTAGCTTTTGATAAAGGTAAAACTTTTCGTCATGAAAAATATGAAGACTATAAAGCTGGAAGAATTGAAATGCCCGATGAGTTAAAAAAACAATTTCCTATTGCCAAACAATTACTTGACTGTATGGGAATTAAACATTATGAAATTGATAATTATGAAGCTGATGATATTATCGGAACATTTGCTAAATACTGTGATGAAAATGATCAATATATTGCCACTATTATCAGTAGTGATAAAGATTTGTTACAACTAATTAGTAAAGACGTTGATATTAAACTTTTAAAACAAAAAGATTATATTAGATATAACGTTCAAACTTTTAAACAAGATTATGGTATTGACCCTATTAATATAATTGATTTAAAAGCTTTAATGGGAGATGCTTCCGATAATATTCCTGGTGTTAAAGGGATTGGTGAAAAGACTGCTTTAAAATTGTTACAAGAATATAAAACCCTAGATAATATATATCTTAATATTGATAAAATAGGTGGTAAAACAAAAGAAAAATTAATTAACGATAAAGAAAACGCTTATAAAAGTTATAACTTAGCTACTATTTATCGTGATGTACCATTAGAAATTACTATTGAAGATACAAAATATTTAAAAGAAAATACTGATCAACTTCATGAATTATATGAACAATTAGAATTTTATTCATTTTTAAAAAAATCGAAAAAAACAGAAACAGAACTAACATTTAAAATAATCGAAGATATTAATCAAATAACAACCAATATTGAAAGCGCGATTTATTTAGAAATTTTAGGAACTAATTATCATAATGCTCAAATATTAGGAATGGCTGTTTATAATAAAGAAGAAAGTTATTTTATACCATTTGAAATATTAAAAAAACAACCCGATATTTTAACTAAAATTAATAAATTTACTTATGACATAAAAAAAACTTGGGTAGCTTTAAAATGGCAAGGAATAAATATTGATAATATTGTTTTTGATACCATGGTAGCTGGTTATTTATTAGAATACAATATCAAAGATGATATAGCTTATTTAGCTAATGTATTAAATTATGATATTCCTTTTTATGAAACCATATACGGAAAAAAAGGAAAAGAAATCAAACCTGACGATGAAATAATTGCTAAAAATGCGGTTTTAAAAGCTAAATTTATTTATGATACAAAACAAGATTTAGATAGTAAAATAGAAAAAGAAAACTTAAATAAACTATTTTACGATATTGAAATGCCTTTAACTTATACTTTAAGTGAAATGGAATATAACGGTGTTTACGTTGATAAAAAAGTTTTAGAAGATATGGGTGAAGAAATTAATATAAAACTCGAACTTATTAGTAATGAAATATATAATATGGCTGGAGTTAAATTTAATATTTCCTCACCTAATCAATTAGGTGAAGTCTTATTTGAAAAATTAGGATTACCACACGGTAAAAAAGGAAAAACTGGTTATTCAACAGCTATCGATGTGTTAAAAAAATTACAAGGAAAACATCCTATTATTGATAAGATTATGGAATATCGTAGCTTAACTAAATTATATACAACTTATATTGAAGGTTTAATTAATACTATCATGTTTGATAATAAAATCCATACTATTTATAATCAAACTTTAACTAGAACCGGAAGATTATCATCAATTGAACCTAATTTACAAAATATTCCAATGCGAACAGATTATGGAAGACTAATTAGAAAAGCTTTTCTACCAAGCTCTAATTCAATTATTGTAAGTGCTGATTATTCCCAAATCGAACTTCGAATTTTAGCTCACATAGCTAATATCGAATCATTGATTGAAGCCTTTAAAAACGATATGGATATCCATACTAAAACAGCTAGTGATATTTTTAAAGTTGATCCTATTAGAGTTACTAAACAAATGCGTAGAACAGCTAAAGCTGTTAACTTTGGAATTATTTATGGAATCAGTAGTTATGGACTATCAGAAAATTTAGCGATTTCTCCTAAAGAAGCTCAAGAGATTATCGATAATTATTTAAATACTTATCCTGGTATTAAACAATATATGGATAACACAATTAAACAAGCACATAAAGATGGTTATGTTAAAACGTTATTTGGTAGAATTAGGTATATACCAGAATTAAATAATTCAAATTATATGATTAGAAGTAGTGGTGAGCGCATGGCTTTAAACACACCAATTCAAGGAACAAGCGCGGATATAATTAAAAAAGCTATGATTGAAATTAGTAAAGCTTTTAAAGAACAAAATATTCAAAGTAAAATGATTTTACAAGTTCATGATGAATTAATTTTTGACGTTTTAAATAATGAAGAAGATAAAGTAAAAAAAATCATTAAAGAAATTATGGAAAATACTTTTGAATTAAAAGTCCCATTAAAAGTTGATATCGAAAAAGGTAATAACTGGTATCAAGCCAAATAAACTTATAATAAAGTGGTATTTAAAAATACTGCTTTTTTTTTATTTGAAAAGAAACTATTTTAAAAAAAATTCATAAAATATATCAGTCTTACATAATTAGACAAAATATTTTAATTAAATAATTTAAAGTATAATTAGAGGAAAATTATGAACAAAAATTTTAAAATAGTTTATTATTTAATATTAATAATTTTAGTTACAATTTTTTTAATCAATAGTTTTAATATTTATAAAACTATTATAAAAAAAGATCAAGTTCAAGTAGAAGCTAAAGTAAACGATATAGTTATTAAAAAAAAAGATATAAAATATTATCAACAAAAATACAATAATCAAGATATAAAAGGTATTTTGAAAATTGATGGTTTAAATATCAATACTTTAGTTGTTCAAACAAATGATAACGAATATTACTTAAATCATTTAGTAAATAAACAGTTTAATATCCTTGGATCAGTTTTTATCGATTATCGAACGAAATTAAATAATTCTAAAAAAATAATTATCTATGGTCATAGTTCTAATGAATATGAAATACCATTTAATAATCTACATCAACTTTTACAAAAACATAACTTTCAAAAGTATAAATATTTAGAACTTCAAACAAATAATGAAACATTAAAATACGAACTTGTTTCAATTAAAATTACTAATAATAATGATCATCTTAAAGTTAATTTTGAAGATAATGAGTGGGTAGAATATCTTAATAGTTTAACTGTAGATGCATTATATAAAAATGATATTGAAATTAAAGAAAATATGGAGGTGTTAATATTACAAACATGTTTACTTAATGAAAACAATCAATTTTTAATTATAAATTATAGAAAGATATAGGTGATAAAATGCGAAATTATTGTAAAATTTTGTTTTTAACTTTAAGTTTGTTATTTAGTTTAAATTTTATAAGCGATATTAAAGCAACTAGTGGGGAAATTGTTTTAAATAAAGAAGCTACTAAAATAGATCAAATCTATGGACGAAGCGCTGATGTGAAATTAAGTGTTGTATCTGATGATTTTAATTTAACTAAAAAAACCGATGTTATTTTAGTAATTGATCGTTCAAGTAGTATGAATAATAAAGCTAATTCTAAAGATAAATTAACTAAAATAGGCGCTACTAAACAAGCTGCTAAAAATTTAGTTAATAATTTATTGACTGAACAAACTAAAGATAATGTTAGAATTGGAGTTGTAGTTTTTGGTTCAGATTTAATTAGTAGTTTAGAATTATCTTCTAATAAAGATCAAATTAATACATTTATCGGTAATATAAGTAATAATTCATATAATGAGGGAACTAATGTTCAAATAGGATTAAAAACTGTTAAAGATATGTTAAATGGTGATAATTCAAAATATGTTATTTTACTATCTGATGGTGAACCAACTTTTTATACCGATGATAATGGAATTCGCCATGGAACTGGTTCAAGTGATGAATATGAATGTACTAGTTGGAACTTTTTAGGTATGTGTACTGGTCACGATGGACCTAAACCATCACAAATGGCTTTAAAAGAAGCTACTCAAATTAAAGAACTAGCCACTCTTTATACGATAAGTTTTAGTGCTGGTAACGGGCAAAACTTTTTAAAAAAAGTAGCTAGTTCAAATGGATTTTTTAATGCCGATAATGAAGAAGAATTATTAAAAAATTTTAACGAAATATCTAAAAAAATTAATTTAATTGCTACTGATGTTGTTGTTACTGATACGATACCAGAATATTTTAAACTTGATACTGATTCATTAAAACAACAATATGGGGAGAGTGTTAATGTTGATACTGTTGATGGTAAAACAGTTATCACATGGACTATTGGTGACTTATACTCGACAAACACTCCAACTTTAGAATATCAATTAGAAGCTATATTGCCGCATTATGGTAATATGTATACTAATACCCAAGCTGTGTTAACGGGAAATGCTAGTGACGGAAATCCTTTTTATACTTCCAGTGATGGGAAAATAAACTTAAATTTTCCTAAACCAGTAGTTGATATTCCAGCAGTAACGGAAAATGATGATTATGGATCTATTTATCAAGGTGAAACCTTAAAAATAACAACTGATAACAGTTTATTAAAAAATGATTATTTAACGAAAAATGAAGAAAAATATAAAGTTACAGATGAAATAGTTATTGTTAATAAAAATCATTCATCTTTAGATAATTTGGTTGTTAATAATGATGGAACATTCGAGTATAATGCACCAACTGATTATACTGGTGAAATTAGTTTTGATTATTATATTAAATCAACAATTATTAAAAATAATCAAAAAAGTGAAGTAATAAGTAATACTTCAACAGTTACTTTTACAGTTGTTAAAAAAGAAACTAATTATACTGTTAATTATTTAGAAAAAAATACTAATAAAATTTTAGCTACATCTAAACAAAATAGTGGTTATGTTTATGATAATATTGTTGAAAAAGCTATTGATATAAAATCATATAAAGTCTTAGAACCTAGTCAAATTACTATAAAATTACAAGAAAGTAATAATGTTATTAATTTTTACTATGAAAAAATAATTCCAACTATAAATGAAAGTATTGATAAAACAGGAACTGATAAAATTGAAGCTAAAGAACAATCAGTAAATTATAAAATAAATTATCAAACAACTATTGATAATTATGTTGGTAATGGTAAATTAATTATTACTGATCAATTACCTTATGAGATTGATTTAACTAAATCTTCTTTAAATGGAGGAATTTATGATCAAGAAAATAAAACAATAACTTGGGAAATAGAGTTTAATAACATTGATACTTATGAAAATGGTTCTAAAGTAATTAATTTTACCAAAGATATTTCGCTAGTATTTATAGGAATTGAGGGAACAACTAGAAATATCGAAAATAAGGTTAATGGTAAATTAGAACTTGCTGATATTGATAAAGATGCAATTTACGATGAACATTTAACTAAAGTCGAAATTAAATCACAAGTAATTGCTAAATATCAAGATGAAAATGGTCAAGAAATAGCTAAAGAAGAAACACAAACTGATTTAGTTGGTGTAAGTTATGAAACTAATCCTAAAGATATTGAAGGTTATGAATTGATTGAAGTTATAGGTAATGAAACTGGTGTTTTAATTGAAAGTGATATTACGGTTATTTACAAATATCAAAAATTAGAACCCAAAGTTGAACAAGAGGTTGTTAAAAATGGTACTGATAAAATAGAAAATATTAATGATTCAGTTAATTATAATTTAAATTATCAAAGTAATATAAATGATTTTAAAGGTAACTTTACTTTAATTGTTACTGATTATTTACCATATGAAATTGATTTAACTAAATCTTCTTTAAATGGAGGTATATATGATCAAGAAAACAAAACTATAACTTGGTCTATTGATTATAAAGATATTAATACTTATCAAAATGGTTTATTAAAATTATCATTTAATAAAGATATTACTTTAGTTTATAAAAATATCGATCCACAAATACGTACATTAGAAAACAAAATAGGTGTTAAATTAGAAGGACTAACTAATGAAGAAATCAACGATACTTTTGAAACACAAGTTTTAGTTAAAGGAAAAGTAACAGCTATTTATGTAGATGAAGAAGGTAACTCTTTAATTGAACCAATAGTTCAAAGTGGTTTATATGGTGAAGATTATCAAACAACTTCTCAAAAAATTGATGGTTATAATCTTTTAAAAGTTG
The DNA here is from genome assembly GCA_944368805.1 of uncultured Bacilli bacterium. Taxonomy (GTDB): domain Bacteria; phylum Bacillota_I; class Bacilli_A; order RF39; family UBA660; genus CALVXC01. The sequence continues at coordinate 2,493 of CALVXC010000028.1, read as the reverse complement.
TTGGTAATGAAACTGGCAAATTAACTAGCGAAGATATAACAGTAAAATATATTTATGGTCAAAATAAAGGACTTTTAACAGTTAAATATGTTGATGAAAAAGGAAATGAATTATTGCCTAGTATTATTCAAAATGGTAAAGTAGGTGAAAAATATCAAACAGAAGCTAAAACAATTAAAGGTTATCAATTACTTCGTGTAGATGGTAAGGAAAATGGAGAATATACTAAAGATGAAACTGTTGTTACTTATGTTTATGAGCAAATTAAAGGAATTCCTTTTACTAAAGTTATCGGTGATAATTATAAAATAGGTGGTTTTGTTTTAAGTATGTTAGGTATTATAAGTTTAATAATATTTAGAAAAAAATTATTAAAATCATAAAAATGTCGAAAGACATTTTTTTGTTAGTTAAAAATGAAATGACAAAAATAAACACTAAAATGCTTTAAATGTTCGTTTATAACAGAAGTAGAGCAAAAGATGTATAAGCGCACAATTAAAACTAATAATTTATTTTAATATAAATTGAAAATTGTCGAAATATGTGCTAGAATTATTATAGGCGGTGGTATGATGGACAATTTAATGATCATTTTGATTGCTTGTTCAGTAATAACAATCATTATTATTGTTGTTGTTTTGAACATCATGCAAAGCTGTAAACAAAAAAAATACCGAAAAAAAATCGAACAATTAGAAATAAGAAAAAACGAAATTGAAGGGACACCTATTGCCCCTCATCTTGAAAAAGTTGAACCACTTTTAAAAAATGAACAATTAGAAATTATGTATAACGGTTGGAAAGAAAGATTAGAACATATTAAAAATATTCAAATTCCTAAAATAACCGATATGTTACTAGCAGCCGATTATAACTTATCACAAACCGATTATCGAGCAACTATCTATAAAATTGCGCAATTAGAAATAGAATTATATCGTGTTAAAACAAACTCTGAATTTTTATTAAACGAAATAAAAGCTATTACTGATAGCGAACAAAGAAATCGTGCGATTATAACTAAATCAAAAGCTAAATATCGTGAATTATCTGAAAAATTTAATAAATCACGTGGATCATTTGGCGAATTAGAAGAACAAGTATCACTACAATTTGAAAATGTTGCTAAACGCTTCGAAGCCTTTGAAATAGCTATGGAAAAAAATCTTTATGAAGAAGTAAATGCAATTGTCAAATCAATTGATGATATGTTAAAACATTTAGAAGTTGTTTTAGAAGAATTGCCAGCTATTTTAATTTTAGCTAACGATATTTTACCAAAACGTTTAGATGAAGCTAATCAAACTTATCAACAAATGAAAAGTGAAGGTTATCCTTTAGACTATTTAAATGTTGAATATAATATCGAAGAAGCTAAAAAGAAAATTACTGATGTAATGGATCGAAGTCGTTCTTTAAATTTAGAAGACTGCGTTTTTGAACTTAAAGTTTTATTAGAATATTTTGATGGACTATTTGACGATTTTGAAAAAGAAAAAATAGATCGCGCATCTTATGAAGAAACTAATAATGCGTTTAAAAAACGTTTAAATAAAATTAATGATTTAGTATCTGATATTTTTAGTCAAATGGATCAAGTTAAAAACATTTATAATTTATCGAAAGAAGATATCGAACTTTTAAATATTATCAAAAAAGAATTAGAAACTTTAAACTCTGATTATGCTTTATTACAAGATTATATGGGTAAGCAAACATTTGCTTATTCTAAATTAACTAGTGAAGTTGAATCTTTAGTTATTACTTTAGCTAATATTGAAGAAAAACTAGATGAAACAATTGATTCAATTGGTAGTTTAAGAGATGATGAATTACGTGCAAGACAACAACTAGAAGAAATCAAATTAATTTTAAAAGACGCTAAAGATAAAATTAAAGATTATAATTTACCAATTATTCCTAAATCATATTATGTAGAAGTTAGTGAAGCTCAAGCAGCTATTAAAGAAATAGTTAAAGAATTAGATAAAAAACCAATTACGATTGAAGTTTTAAATACCAGAGTAGATACTGCTCGTGATTTAGCTTTAAAATTATTTACTAAAACTAAAGAAATGATGAAAACAGCTATGTTTGCTGAAATGGCTATTGTTTATGGTAATCGTTATCGTAGTAACTTTTCTGATTTAGATAAATTTTTAAATTATTCTGAAGCCCTTTTTTATAAAGGTGAATATAAAAAATCATTAGAACTTACGATTAACCATTTAAATAAAGTTGAACCAGGTATTTATGATAAACTATTAAACTTTTATGGCAATCAATAATTTGTAAAAAAGATTAAAAATCGTGTTAAATTATAAAAGACCTCTATTTTTCTAGAGGTTTTTTAAACAAAATATTTACTAAATTAAAAAAATTATAATGATATTTCTTTAAAAGCACTAATTCCTTAAACGTTGAATCAAACTAAAGTGCACAAATAAGTGCAATATTATAACAATAGTGTGTTTTCAAAGGAAAATGCAC
>CALVXC010000027.1 GCA_944368805.1 uncultured Bacilli bacterium | reverse complement strand
ACGCAACTATATGAATTTTCTTAGTTAAATGCAACCTTTTATAAAAAAGGGGTTGCGTTTAGAAAAAAATCTCAGAAAAACCTTATTTTTATTAAAAAAATCATAAAAACTATTGATTTTATTACTGAAAAGTGGTAACATTTAAATGTAAGCAAAATAGAGCTTATGTAGATTAGGGAGGTAAATTTATGACAAAAGTGGAATTAATTAATTTCATAGCTGAAAAAGCTGGCTTGACTAAAGCTGATGCTACTAGAGCTTTAGATGCAACTATGGAAGGTGTAGCTAAAGGATTAAAAGAAGAAGGTAGTGTTAAATTAACAGGTTTCTGTACTTTTACAGCTAAAAAGAAAGAAGCTAAAATGGGACGTAACCCTAGAACTGGGGAAGCTGTTCAAATTCCTGCTAGAGTAGCTGTAAGTATTAAAGCTGGTAGTAAATTAAAAGATGCTTTAAACTAAAAAGGTGTATATAGCCTTTTTTTATTTTTTTTTGTTAAAAATTGTCATTGACAAGTAAAATAACACTTTATATAATTAATTAAGAAGAACAAATAAACTTTGTAGGAGGTTATCAATGTTTGAAACAGCTTTAGAAATTTTAAAAGAAATAGAAAATCAAGGATTTAAAGCTTATATTGTAGGAGGTTATCCACGTGACCAGTATTTAAATTTAGAAACAGTTGATATTGATATATGTACTTCAGCTCAACCTAAAGATTTAAAACAAATTTTTAAAGATATAACACTACCTAATGAACAATATGGTTCAGTGATGTTAACTAAGAACAAAATTCGTTTTGAAATAACGACCTTTAGGAAAGAAACTAAATATAAAGATAATCGTCATCCCGGTAAAGTTAAATATGTTAATGATTTATTAGATGATTTGAATAGACGAGATTTTACCATTAATACTTTATGTATTGATAGTAACGGAAAAACAATCGATCTAATGCACGCTAAAGAAGACATTGATAAAAGATTAATTAAAACTGTTGGTAGTCCTAAACTAAAAATTAAAGAAGATTCTTTAAGAATTTTAAGAGCTATTAGATTTGCTACAACCCTAAACTTTAAATTAGATAATGAATTAAAAAGATACATTCAAAAATATGGTTCATCACTAAAAAACTTATCATATTATCGTAAAAAAGAAGAATTAAATAAAATTTTTAGTTCACCTAACGCTATGATAGGAATAAAACTTATATCCGAGTTAAAACTAGATAAAAATTTAGAACTATCTAATATTAATAATATTAAACCAACAAGTAGTATAATTGGTTTTTGGTCACAGTTGGATGTTGTTGATATATATAATTTTTCTAATAATGAAAAACAAATGATCAAGGCAATCACTGAACTTCGTACCAAAGATGTTTTAAATAACGAAAATTTATATCATTATGGCTTATATGTATCTTCAATTGTAGGCGAAATTAATAATATCGATCGTAAACAAATAACTGCTAAGTACAACCAATTATATATTAAAAATCGCCATGAAATAGCTATAAAAGCAACTGATATTTGTAAAATACTCAATAAAAAACCTGGTAAATTTTTAAAAACAATTATTGATGATCTTGAACATAAATTAATTAATAAAGAATTAAAAAATAACTATCAAATTTTAAAACAATATATTTTAACTACTTATTTATAATAATTATAGAAAACACATACATTTAAGTAGGTGTTTTTTTATGAAAAAAATATTTTTTATAATATTAGTTATTACTTTAGAATTAGTATTATTAACAAACAAAACACAACATGTTTTTATTGAAAAAATTGATTTAAAATTAAAAACTAATGAATTAGCAATTACTTTTTTATTTTCCAAAGATAATAAAACATTATTATTAAATACTAAAGAAAATAAAATTTTGATTGTTTTAAATTTAAATAATAAGACAAAAATTTTAACTGATCTTGAAAACTTTAATAGTTCAAATTTAACTTATTTATTAGGCTTTAAATATTATGATATAACTTCAGATAATAAAATGATTATTAAAAAAAGTCAACAAATTGAAAACATAACTATAAGCGAAGATAATCACAATTTAAAAATAAATTATCTTGATCATAATTTTTGTTTTTATTTTAATGACTATAAACAAAATTTTAATAATTGTCATTATGTTTATATTGAAAAACCTAATGATGATACAAATTTTTTAGATGAACCAGAATTAATCTTATATGATAATTTAAATGAGGAATTTACAGAAGAAATGTATGATAAATGGATTGATACTTTTTATTTAGATCCTGCTTATTATAATGTTATTAAACTTAATATTGAAAGTTATAATATTGTTAATATTCCTATTAATTCTTCATAATAAATATATTTAATTAATAATAAAACAATAAGAACTGTATGGGATAAAGAAGATGAAAAATGTTACATAAGCGTTGTTGATATTGAGATAATGTTTAGAATTATTAATTCAATTCCTAGTAAAAATGACTAATCAATTAAACATTAGTTAGAACATTTAGATAGATAAAAATTAAACTAAATGACTCATCTACTATTGACTTAGTGGGTCATTTAGTCTAAAATTATATTAGGTGATTTAAATGTTGTATTTTCATAAAGAACTAAAAGAAAAATTAAAGTCTGATTATCAAATACAAAAGGCGGTAAAAGAAAAAAAATATTTCAAAGTAGATGATGGATTGTATTCAGATAAACCAAACACTAATTATATTGAAATAATTGCTAAAAAGTTTCCCAATTTTGTTATATATGGTGATTCAGCATATTATTATCATAATCTTACTGATTTTATTCCAAGTAAAGTTGTTTTAGCAACAACTAAAAATAATAAAATTAGATCAAAGTTTGTTAAACAAGTTAGATTAACAGATGAATTATTTAACATAGGAATAACTAAAATTCAAATAAATGGTATAACAATTAATATATATGACAAAGAAAGAATGCTTATTGAACTTGCTAGAGGTAAAAATCAAATGGGATACGATATGTATAAAGAAATAATTGCAAATTATAGAAAAGTTGCTGATAATCTTGATATGGAAAAAATAGAAAAATATTTATCATTTTTTCCTTATGAAGATAAATTGTTCGAAATAATACAAGACGAGGTATTTTAATGAACTTAAATGATCTTGTTAACAATTATTTATCATTAGGATATGAAATAGATGATGCACAATCTAAAGTATGTCAGGATTTAATTTTATATAAAATAGGTAAAAGCAAATATGCACACAATATTACTATTAAAGGTGGCGTTGTAATGCATAATATAAGTAAAAGTACAAGACGCGCGACACGAGATTTAGATTTAGATTTTATCAAATATTCTCTTGATGATAATTCAATAATAAATTTTATAAATGAACTAAATAAAAATGATAAAGAATCAATAATAAAAATCACTAGTAATATTGAAAAATTACATCATCAACTATATGATGGTAAGCGTGTTAATATATTAATTACTGACAACTATAATAATTCTCTTGGAACAAAATTAGATATAGGTGTACACCAATATTTTGAATTACAACAAGATGAGTATATATTTGATTTTGATATTCTAGGTGGAAGTGTATCACTACTCATAAATTCACCTGAACAAATAGTATGCGAAAAACTAAAATCTTTATTAAAATTTGGTATTCGTTCTACTAGATATAAAGATATTTTTGATTTTTATTATTTAATAAATAATGGTATTTTAAATAAAGATAGATTACTAAAGTACATTGATTTACTAATCATTAAAGATAAAAATATAAATCAAAACACGATAAATGAAATAATATTAAGATTAAAAGCAATTTTAAATAATGGAAGATTTATTGCTAGATTAGATAATGCAAAAAGTAATTGGATTAATATATCAGTAAATGATGTAATTGCTAATGTAATTCTATACTTTAATTCTTTGGAAACTATCCAAGTGTAATAATATAAATGACTGAATTAATTATATAATTTGGTCTTTTTAATTTTTTAACAAAAATCTCTTGTTTTTATTATTTGAGTGATAAATAAAAAGATAATAAAACAGGGTTAAACCTAATTTAATCGTTCATATATAGGCTTTAAGATAAATTTAATCTCTTAAATAAAGTTCCTCAAGCATCGAATTAGAAAGGTGGAAAGTTTACGATAGTGATAGTAATACTGAACAAAGTTATGAATTTAGTTGATATGATTGATGATTTAAAAGAAATTGAATGTATATGATTATTGTTATTCACTAAATGTATTATAAAAGGATAATATGATATTTATGATATAACTTCAGATAATAAAATGATTATTAAAAAAAGTCAACAAATTGAAAACATAATTATAAGTGAAGATAATCACAATTTAAAAATAAATTATCTTGATCATAATTTTTGTTTTTATTTTAATGACTATAAACAAAACTTTAATAATTGTCATTATGTTTATATTGAAAAACCTAATGACGATACAAATTTTTTAGATGAACCAGAATTAATCTTATATTATAATTTAAATGAGGAATTTACAGAAGAAATGTATGATAAATGGGTTGATACTTTTTATTTAGATCCTGCTTATTATAATGTTATTAAATTTAATATTGAAAGTTATAATATTGTTAATATTCCTATTAATTCTTCATAATAAATATATTTAATTAATAATAAAACAATAAGAACTGTATGGGATAAAGAAGATGAAAAATGTTATATAAGCATTATTGATATTGAGATAATGTTTAGAATTATTAATTCTATTCCTAGTAAAAATGACGAACCAATAAAAAATTAGTTAGAAAATTTAGGTAGATAAAAATTAAACTAAAACAACACACAGATGTTGACTTGTGTGTTGTTTTAGTTTAAAATGGTTATAGGTGATGAAAATGATATATACTTATAAAGAATTAAAAGAAATATATGAATCAGACTATCAAATTCAAAAAGCAGTTAAAGAAAATAATTTGTATAAAATTGAATCTGGGATTTACTCAGATAAACAAAATAATCATTATTTAGATATATTTGTAAAAAAATATCCTAATGCAATTATCTCTGGAGATAGTGCATATTATTATCATAATTTAACAGATGTTATACCTAGAAAAATTTTTATGACTACTGATAGAACATCTGGAAGATTTAATGATGAACATATTATTCAATCATATTCTACTCCTAACTATTTTAATCTTGGTAAAACAAATATAGAATTTGAAAGTGTTAATATAAATATTTATGATAAAGAAAGAATGTTAATTGAATTAGTTAAGAATAAAAATAATATTCCTTATGATTATTATAAAGAAATAATAGATAATTATAGAAAGATTAAAAACGAATTAGATGTTTATAAACTACAAGAATATGCAAGCGTTTATTTCAATGGTGAAAAACTAATGTCAATAATACAAGATGAGGTATTTTAATGGATATTGGTAAATTAGTTGATCTTTATGTTGTTGGTGGATATGAATCGGCTGATGCAATAGCTAAGGTATCTCAAGATATAATACTTTTAAAAATTTCTAGAAGTTTATTAAGTCATAATGTAACAATAAAAGGTGGCGTAGTTATGCATAATATTTCAAAAGATAAACGTCGTGCTACTCGTGATATGGACTTTGATTTTATAAAATATTCATTAGATGATGAGTCAATAATAAAATTTATTGAAAAATTGGATAAAGTTGATGATGGAGTTAAAATTAAAATAAATGGTAAAATTGAAAAGTTACATCATCAAGATTATAACGGTAAAAGGGTTTTTATAACTCTTATTGATAAAAAAGATTATAGAGTTGATTCTAAACTAGATATTGGAGTTCATAAAGATTTTGATATAGAACAAGAAGAGTATAGCTTCGATTTGGATACTATAAATGAAAGTGTAACACTATTTATAAATTCTAAAGAACAGATATTTGTTGAAAAATTAAAATCATTATTAAGATTTGCATACACATCTACTAGATATAAGGATATATCTGACTTTTATTATTTGATAAAATATGGTGATTTAAATAAACATAAGTTAGAAGAATATACAAGTAAAATTATTTTTAGTGATAAGACTTTAAGTGCAAATAATTTTGAAGATATTTATCGAATGTTACATTCTATATTTAACAATAGAAGATTTGTTTCTAATTTAAATAATGTTAAAGTTAATTGGTTAGATATTCCGAGTAGTGAAATAATAAGCTGTGTTTTAGGGTTTATTAAAGAATTCGAAAAAATATCCACATAAATGTTAGCTATACAAAATATGGATTTTTAATTTGTATATTAAATAGCGAACATTATTTAATTTGAAGAGATGATTTAAGTAGAAAGAAAAACTAAATTTAAGTGAAACAAATATATATAAAACAAAAGAGTTTATAAATAAAAAAGAATAATGCTAGAGATTTATGCAAAGATATTGGGTGTTCTGCCTTTATTTAAAAATTTTGAGAGTATGGATTAAAAATTAGTTAAAAAAATATTTACATAACTATTATGATGAATTTATAGATGAAATATTTAATAAAAATACTACTTATTTATTATAAGTTATGCTTGTGCGTTATCTTTATATAAGGAATCAAATATATTTAAGTCCTTAACTATAAGTGATTTAGCAGGTACTAGAACAATATAAGAAATACTCAATTTGTCTCAAAATAATGATGCAATAAAATCTATTCTTAATCAATATAGATTAAGTTACTCATTATAAAAATCGTCTAAAAAAGTGTTGATAATCCAAACGTAGATTAAAACAAAAAGAAAATGAGATAGTTACAGATTATAACTTATTGAAATTAAAGGCTTCTGATGGTAAATATTATAATACTGATATTGTTGATATTGAGAGAATTTTTAAGTGAAGTATAGAGATTTTTAAATAAATATAGTATAATTATATCAATAAAATGTTTATAGATAAATTAAATGATTATATAGAAAAATTTATATATTAAAAATTAACTATTATATAACAAACTTATAATAAAGATATTATTTAAAATTAATAATTCTTTTTTTAATAAAATTATAATATGAATGGAGTGAGTTCTTATGAATAACATTATTAAATTATTACAAACTAAAAATTTAATAATACCAGAAATATTATTTACTAATTATCAAAAATTGAACTTAACAGCTGAAGAATTACTAATTATAATTTATCTTATTAATACTGATGATAAAAATTTTAATCCTAAAAAAATTAGTAAATACTTATCAATAAAACTAGCACTTGTTTTAGAGCTTATTAATAATCTAACTGATAAAGGATTAGTAAAAATCAAAATAAAAAAGAAAGGTAATGTTCGAGAAGAACAAATAGATTTAGAAGGACTTTATCAAAAATTAGCTTTTGTCATTATAGAAAATGATACTCCTAGTAAAACCAAAACTATTTTTGATAAATTTGAAAGCGAATTTGGCAGAACTTTATCACCAATTGAATATGAACTTATAAATAGTTGGTTAGATACAACCAATGAAGAAATAATAAAATTAGCCTTAAAAGAAGCTGTTTATAATGGGGTTACCAATTTAAGATATATTGATAAAATAATTCATGAATGGAATAAGAAAGGAATCAAAAGTGAAGCTGATTTAATTAAACAAAAAAATAGTTTTAAAAAAGATAATCAACTTACTGAAACTTTTGATTATGATTGGTTAAATGAAAGCAGTAACAATAATTAATTATTTAGATCAATTAATTCCTAACCCTAAATGTGAATTAACTTATCAAAAAGATTATGAATTATTAATCAAAGTAATGTTAAGTGCTCAAACAACTGATAAAAGAGTAAATAATGTAAGTGAAATTTTATTTACTCGTTATCCTAGTTTAAAAGCTTTAAAAGAGGCTCAAATTGATAAGATTGAAGAAATTATAAGACCAATTGGAACATTTCATAAAAAAGCTTTAAATATACAAAATATTGCTAAAGAATTGATAGATAATTATAATGGAAAAGTACCTAATAATCGTACTAGCTTAGAATCATTGCCAGGAATCGGTAGAAAAAGCGCTAATGTTGTTATGAGTAATTTATTTAATGAACCATGTATAGCTGTTGATACACATGTATCTAGAGTTAGTATTAGATTAGGAATAGCTAAACAAAATGATAATCCTTTAATTATCGAAAAAAAATTAAATCAATTTTTTCCTAAAGATCATTTAGCTAGACTTCATCATCAATTAGTTTTATTTGGAAGATATTATTGTAAAGCAATTAAACCTGATTGCTCTAATTGTGGACTTAAAAATATTTGTCATTATATTAAAGAAAAAGTTAAATAATGAAAGCAAAAGATTATTCATTAAATAAACATTAAAAAAAGAACTATTAGAAAGTGTATTAATTTCTAATAGCTCTTTTTGTTTATTCACTAGTATCAGGTGAATCGTCAGTAACAGAAACTTGCCGTTTAGCCTGTTTAGAAACACCATTATAAGTTACACTATAAGTAACAGTATAAGTTCCAGGTCTTGTTGTATCAACATCTTCACTAATATCAATTGATGCATCACTAGTTACATCTTCACCATCACACATAACAATAATTCCTGGATCATTATAAGTATCACCAACACTTAATTCCATTGGATCAGAACCATTTAAAACAATTGAAATATCTTTAGTTGCCACTGTTACTTTAGCTGAAACTTCTGCTCCAGAACTTTCACTTTTAGACGAATTAGAATACATCGATTTAACAACATAAGTATAAGTTCCAGATGATGAAGGAGTATGTGTATAAGAAGTATTACTAGTTGATGTTAACAACTTCAAACCACCACTACTTTTTAAATATACGTTATAAACTAAACTACCAACAGAACCGGTGCTATTTAAATAAGAATTATAATAAGACTTATTAGTGAAAATTGAAGATAAATTATTTGCACTATTCGCACTAGCAGGTTCTTGCCAAGTAAGTGTTACTTTCTCGCCTTTAACAGAAGCCTTTAAATTAGTTGGATTATCAGCTTGTGAATAACGTGTTGAAGTCTCTGTAGGCTCAGTACCTGATTTAAATAATTCAGTTAAAATCATATCATCAGGAGTATATTCGCTAGGTAATTGAGCTGGGACTGTGCCAACCTCAACTTTACTAGAAACAACACTACTTGGTTTAGTAAAGCTTTTTGTTGAAGTAAACATTCCTTTAGCTACAGCTTGGAATAGACGCATATGTTCAGCTGTTCCCATCTTACTAACATAATCACTATTAATTTTTTGATAACCATACCATACAGTAATTGAATATTCGGTATTAATACCAGCTACCCACAAATCATTAACTGCTCCATATGGCAAATTATATTTTTCAAAAGCTTCATCAGAGAAGTTACTTGTACCCGTTTTAGCTCCATATGGTAAACCATTTACATTAGCGTATGCTCCTAAAGCATAAGAAGGAGTGCTTACTAGCATATCAGCTACCATATAAGCAGTATCTTCGCCCATGGCTTTCGTTTTAGAAGTTTTATATTCATATGTTTCATCACTTGAACGATAAACAATTTTCGTAAAACTATGAGGTTCAATATAGTATCCGCCATTAGCAAAGGCAGCATAGGCAGCAGCTACATCTAGAGGTGATTCGCCAGTATAACCACCAATTGAATGAGCTTCATGGATGATACCATCTTCAGAAATTTCAGGATGTAAACCTAAATTAGTAACAAATTCTTTAATATTTGCATTGTCAACAGCTTGGAAAGCTTTTAAAGCAGGAATATTACGTGATTTACGTAAAGCCTCTCTTGATGTCATAAAACCATTATAAGTTCCATCCCAGTTTTGAATATTAGTTCCATCAGAATAAGTATAAGGTTCATCAACTAAAGGACTATATGTTGACCAATCTTCATATTCAATAGCAGGACCATAATCATAAAGAGGTTTAGCTGTTGAACCTATTTGGCGATTAGCCATAGTGGCGTTGTTAAAACTACGTTCTCCTTCATTATTACGACCTGTACCAACAGCAGCTAATTCACCAGTATTAACATCAACAACTGCAATACCTGTATCAACAACATCATTTTCCCAAGTAAAAGTTTCACCACTAACAATATCGTTTAAATAATCTTGTTTGTCACGATCCATCGTTGTATAAATTTCCATTGAAACAGAGTAAGGATTGTAGCCAGTAACTTCCTCAACATCAGCTACTACTGTATCAATAAAACCTTGATATTTATTACCTGATGGAGCGACTTCAGAAGTTAACATATCAGCAATTTCAATACTTTCAGCAGCTTCTCGTTCTTCTTCAGTAATATAACCATGTCTTTCCATTAAAGATAAAACAGTCGAACGTCTTTCAGCTGTTAACTCAGGATTGATAAACGGATCATAAGTACCAGGTGCTTGGAATAATCCAGCAATAACAGCGGCTTCGGCTAAATTTATATCTTTCGCGCTTTTACCAAAATAATTGATACAAGCTTGCTCTACACCATAAGCGCTGCCACCTAGATAATTAGAATTAACATAAAATTCAATAATTTCTTGTTTAGTATAAGTTTTTTCAACTTTAAAAATAGACATATAAATATCAGTAAATTTACGAATAATACCTTTAATACCTGATGACTCAGTTGAGGTAAAGTGATTTTTTACAACTTGCATAGTTAAGGTTGAAGCTCCACCGGAATTTCTACCTAATAATTGACCAAAAGAAGCTTTTAAGAAACGTGGTAAATCAAAACCGTTATGTTGGAAAAATCTTGAATCTTCTGTTGCTATAATCGCATCAATTAATACTTCAGGTAATTGATCATAAGAAATTATTTCCCTTTTTTCAGAACCTAATTTAGTTATTTCTTCACCATCTTTGTCGTAAAGAATACTAGATTCTTGATGGTATAAATTTTCTTCATCAAATTTAGGAGCTGTAATAACAATATAAGTCATTAAAGCAATAAATGCTGAGATTAAGAAAATAGCAATTCCTAAAAAGACCATTAAAACAATACGACCAACTTTATTTTTCTTCTTTTTACCATTTTTCTTTGAACTTTTTCCCATAGACTTCATTTCCCTCTTTTTATCTTCTATTTTTTCAAAAACTTGTGTATCATCTAAATTGTTAGGTTTCATCTTTGGTTGGTTTTCAGCTAACGTTTTCTTTCTTAAAACATTTGCTCCAATTAACAAACCATCTAAAATTATAACTAAAACTAACGATAATAGAAAACCTATAGCAATCCATCCGATAATAAAAACAAAAATGCTAAACCCAATAATAATTGCGTCTATTTTATTTTGTAAAATTAAATGTTTAAGATTTTTCAAAAATATTTTTAAATGTTTAATTACTTTTTTCATTTACTTCTCCTTCTAAAATTTTATCGATAATAGCTAAATAATCAACACGTGGTTGGTATTTATCTTTAATTAAATAACCTTTTTCTTCAAAATAAGTGATTGGAATTGATTTGCGCTTGTTACTATCAATAAAAGCAAATAAATCAACAGCGCTCAAAAAATATGTTTGATTTAAACTAGTAAAACGGACAATAATAAAACCAATTCCACCATGATTTACAATCTTTTTTAAATGTTCAATTTGATGTTTATGAATATTGCTTAAAGGAAATGTTGTTTTTTGTTTAGTTTCTTTAGCTTCAAAATCGATATATTTTCCCTTATAAACACCATTATAATCAGTCGTTGATGGTGTTTTAAAATATGCTTCTTTAATAATTGCGTCAACTCTTGAATGGTAATCAACTTTTTTAATTGTTACGTGAGTTGGTTTTTTATGAATAACAGCTATATCATGAATTAAATAATATTGATTTGTCTCGTTTATTTCTGTTTCTAATCCCATCCCCCGATTACCATAGATAGTATTTAAGCCAGTTTTTTTATAATCAGTTCGGGTATTCATAACATCACCATTATAATTATACTATATTTGCCGATAATTTTCTACCTTTTTAATAAAAATTGCAAATTATAATTACCAAAATCCAAAAAAAAATAACTAGTTTTGTCGAACCTAAACAAAATTATTTTGTTTTATGATATAAAGTAATTACAAAGAAAAGGAGGATAAAATGAATCACCATATTAATACTATATTTGTAGAAATGATTGACGATTTAAATTATTTAAAAATAGCTACTTATTTTAAAAATAAACAAAATAATAATTTATCTAAAAAGGTCTCTTTAAAATAATTGAGATTTTTTTTAATAAGAATTTAATATAATTAATAATATAAGAAATAATTTTCTTTTAAATAAGCTAACCTATAATTGACAAACACTTATTTTTTTGAGACAATGGTAATGAATAAAAAAGAGGTGGGACTATGTATCAAGAAAGAATACTACTAACGGTGAAAGATATTCTCGAAAAAGAATTTAAAATTGATACTAGAGGGTATCGACCTCAAGAGGTAGATAAATTTTTAGATGTTATTATTCGTGATTATGAGGAAATGATTTCAATTATCAAAGAACTTGATAGTGATAAAAAATCATTATTAGAAGATAATATGCGTCTTAAACAAGAGATACGTATGTTAAGAACCAAACTAGATGTTGTTAAAGACAGTGGAACTAGTGACGCTAGTAGTTCAGACGTTTTAAGAAGATTATCTAACCTTGAAAAAATTATTTACGGTGATGATTAATAATATTTTGACAAACGCTGCATTTAATTGATGTAGAGGAAAGTCCATGCTCGCACCATCTGTGATGATGGTAGTGTTCGTGCATAGGGAAAAAATAACCTATGGTAGTGTTAACTAACGGCGCTGAAATGACCTACGTGTTTTCATATGGTCAAAATAGGCATAAAGTGCCAAAGAGACGAGTTTTTTGAGAAATCGAAAAAGTGGAACGTGGTAAACCCCGCGAGCGAGAAACCCAAATTATGGTAGGGGAACCTAATAAAAAGGAATTAAGAACTTTTTATGGGATGAATTTATATTCATAGATAGATGTTTGTCGCCTATTTAATAGGAACAGAACATGGCTTATAAAATATTATTAATGAATAAAAGAGGTGATGCATGAAGGAGATTGGCGAAACTTTAAAAGAGACCCGTGAAAGTATTGGTATTTCAATTGAAGAAGCAGCCAATGATTTGAAATTACGACCAAGTCAAATTGAAAATATTGAAAATGGTAATATGGATGCTTTTCAAGATATTTTTTATTTGAAATATTTTATTAGAGATTATGCTAAATATCTTGGTTTAAAATACGAAGATTTAATTGATGAATTTAATGAATATATATTCGATTGCACATCTAAAATATCATTAGACGATATAAAAAAAGCAAAGAAAAAAATAGAAAATCGTAAAAAGCATGAAGTTAGAAAAATAGCTTCGCCATATACACTTGAAAATAAAAGACAAATTGTTGTTTCACCAGTAGTAATTTACGGTGTAATTATTGTATTATTACTTATTATCGCTTATTTTATTTTTTCTCTTTTACAAGACGATAATTTTATTGAAGGTACAGTTATTATTGAAGAAGAAAGTAATTAGGAGGATTTATGAATTTACCAAATAAAATAACAATATTTAGAATAATTTTAGCTATTTTTATAATAGCGTTACTACTATTTCCCTTTGATTCAGCTGGGATAAATTTACCACAATTATATGTTAATGAATCAATTGTTATTAATATTAAATATTTAATAGCAGGGGTATTATTTATTATTGCTTCATTAACCGATTTTATAGATGGTCATATTGCTAGAAAGTATAATTTAGTTACTGATTTCGGTAAAATGATGGATGCAATAGCTGATAAAATTTTAGTTAATTCGGTTTTAATTATTTTAGCATCTACTGGTTTTATTCATCCAATAATTCCAATCATTATCATTATGCGTGATACAGTTGTTAATTCAATTAAAATGATTGCTGGAAACAAAGGAAAAGTAGTTGCCGCTATTAAAAGTGGTAAAATTAAAACAGCTTTATTAATGGTTGGAATTGTTCTTACATTATTCTATAACATGCCATTTGAATTATGGAATTTAAAAGTAGCTGACTTATTACTTATTATTGCTGCTATTATGTCATTGATTTCTGGATTCCAATATTATTACATGAATAAAGATTTAATCTTCGATAAACCAGAAATGGTAGATGCTTAATTTGGCGTTTTATTTAATTTAGTCAATTAAAAAAAGGAAAAGGAACTAAAACTTTTTCTTTTTTTTGTTAAAAGACCTCTGCAAATTTAATTAAACAAATGTTCGCTTTAGGTATTGACATTAATTTAAAAATAAGCTACAATTAATTTATAAAGAAATAGGAGGAATATAAATGGTAAAGACAAACGATAAGACTTTAGATCAGGTTTTATTAGATATTGAAAAACAATTTGGTAAAGGTTCAGTAATGAAATTAGGGGATAATGAACATCGTGAAATAGATGTTATTCCGTCAGGATCTTTATCGTTAGATATAGCTTTAGGAATTGGTGGTTATCCTAAAGGACGTATTATTGAAATATTTGGACCAGAATCAAGTGGAAAAACAACCTTTGCTTTACACGCTATAGCTGAAGCACAAAAACAAGGAGGGACAGCTGCTTTTATCGATGCTGAACATTCTTTAGATCCACAATATGCTGCTAAATTAGGGGTAAATATAAACGATTTACTATTATCACAACCAGATAATGGTGAACAAGCTTTAGAAATTGCTGAAGCGTTAGTTAGAAGTAGTGCCGTTAGTATCATCGTTATTGATTCAGTAGCTGCTTTAGTACCACAAGCTGAAATAGAAGGTGAAATGGGTGATTCTCATGTTGGATTACAAGCTCGTCTTATGAGCCAAGCTTTAAGAAAATTATCAGGTGTTATTAACAAAACTAATACTACTGCTATTTTTATTAATCAATTAAGAGAAAAAGTAGGAATTATGTTTGGTAATCCAGAAGTTACTCCTGGTGGAAGAGCTTTGAAATTTTATTCTTCAGTAAGATTAGATATTAGAAAAGGTGAGGCTATTAAATTAGGGTCAGATGTTATTGGTAATAAAACCAATATTAAAGTAGTTAAAAATAAAATGGCTCCACCATTTAAAACTTCAACAGTGGAAATTATGTATGGTGAAGGAGTTTCTAAAGAAGGAGAATTAGTTGATTTAGCAGCTAATGCTAATATTTTAGAAAAAAGTGGTGCTTGGTATGCTTATAAAGGTGAAAAGATTGGTCAAGGTAAAGAAAATGTTAAGGAATATTTAAAGAAAAATCCTAAAGTTTTAGAAGAAATTGAAAATAAAGTTCGTGATTTTTATGAAATTTCTAATAAAAAAGAAAAAGATAAAAAATAAAGAACGAAACCTAATATTTATAAAACTTAATAAAATATTAGGTTTTTTATAAATGATAATGGTAATACTGTACAATAACAAAAGTTAAAGTTAGAAAAAGATACAATAGTAAAATATTCTGTATTAAATGATAATAAAAATTTATTTACATCTAAATATCAATTGTATTTATCTACAGAAAAAGAATTAGCCTTAGAAATTGAAAAACAAGAATCAGAATTAATGATAATATATAGGTGGTTCCATAATGTGGAACCATTTGATATATGTTGTTTGTGTTTATACTTTTTTGTATCGCTTCTATTATAAATGCATATCAGAAAAAGTTTCCAAAATATTTTTTCTTGACTTATTTAAAAATAAACATTACAATAATATTAGTAAATAATTTTACTAGAAATATATATATAGAAAAATGGAGGAAAAATATGAATAATATTAGTCTATCCATTTTGCTTGTCCTAATTGGACTTTTTGTTGGAATTATTATAATGTTTGTTATTAATTACTTTAAAGGGAATTTAGCTTCTAAAAAAGCTGAATTAATAATCGAAAAAGCTAAAAAAGAAGCTGATAAAATAAAAAGAGATTATTTATTGGAAGCGAAAGAAGAAGCTCATAAATTAAAAGTTGAAACGGAAAAACAAATTAAAGAAAAGAAAAACGAAGTAAAAGAAGCAGAAGAACGTTTATTAGTGCGTGAAGGTAATATGGATCGTCGTGATCAAACATTACAAAATCGCGAACAAATGTTAGAAGAAAAAGAGAATAGTATAATAAATAAGCAAAAAGATATCCAAGAAGAACAAAACAAAGTGGAAGAAATTAAAAAAGAACAAATTGAATTATTAGAAAGTATTGCTGGATATTCAAAAAATCATGCTCGCGAATTAGTTTTGAAAAAAGTAGAAGAAATGATGAATTTAGAAATAGCAGCTTACATTAAAGATCGTGAAGCTGAAGCTAAATTAGAAGCTGATAAAAAAGCTAAATCAATGTTAGTAGGTTCGATGCAAAGATATGCTGGCGATGTAGCTAACGAACAAACGATTACTGTAGTCGATTTACCTAACGATGAGATGAAAGGACGAATTATTGGTCGCGAAGGTCGTAATATAAGGACTATTGAAGCTGTAACAGGTGTTGACTTGATTATTGACGATACACCTGAAGCGATAGTTTTATCAAGTTTTGACCCTTTAAGAAGAGAAATTGCTAGAATTACAATTGAAGGTTTAATAAAAGATGGAAGAATTCATCCATCACGTATTGAAGAGTTATATGATAAAACAACCAAAGAAATGAATAGTAAAATTTTAGAACAAGGTCAAGCAGCTTTGTTTGAACTTGGAATAACTAAAATGGATCCAGAACTAGTTACATTAGTTGGAAAACTTTACTTTAGAACTAGTTATGGTCAAAATGCTTTAAAACACTCTATTGAAGTTGCTGAACTTTCAGGATTATTAGCTGGTGAAATTGGAGAAAACGTTAATTTAGCTAAAAGAGCTGGATTGTTACACGATATTGGTAAGTCTATTGATCATGAAGTAGAAGGAAGTCACGTTGAATTAGGGGCCGATTTAGCGCGCAAATATAAAGAAAATGAAATTGTTATCAATGCTATTGAATCACATCATGGTGACACTGAAGCTACTAGTTTTATAGCTGAGATAGTAGCTATTGCTGATACTTTATCAGCTTCTCGTCCAGGCGCACGTAATGATTCATTAGAAAATTATATTAAACGTTTGCAAGATTTAGAAAATATTGCAACTGATATGGATGGGGTTGAGAAAACTTTCGCTGTTCAAGCTGGTCGCGAACTTCGGGTTATTGTTAAACCAGAAGAAATTGATGATATTACTAGTCATAAAGTAGCTCGTGATATTAAAAATAAAATTGAAGAAGAAATGCAATACCCTGGTACAATTAAAGTAACTGTTATTAGAGAAACAAGGGTAACTGAAGAAGCTAAATAGCTTCTTTTTTCTTGACAATGTACTATTAATGTATTAAAATAAAAACTTAATTAGGAGGGATAAAATGCCTAATGATAAAATTTATGAAGTAAATAATCTTTTAACGTCAGTTGGAATTTTGACTAATAGAATTGATCAAGTTTATCTTGATGAAATAAATTGTGAAGCTTATCAATTTGATCAAATAGCTAGAATTGTTACTAATAATGATGAATTTTTTATTGAAGAAATAACTGATCAAAAAATAAAAGGTATTTATATACCAAACAATACTATTATAATAAAAAAAACACCTATTTTATTTAATGATTTACTATCTAATAAAGATTTATCTATTGAAGTAATTAAAGAAAATATTGATTCGAATAAAGCCTTAATTATAGATAGTTTGTATTATTGTAAAGTAAATGAAGAAAATTATCTATCGGCGATTAACGAGGCACAAAAATACTATGATTTATTTATTGGTGAATCAAGAAAAGGTAAACGTTTAATTAAGTAATTAAATATATATTATTTATAAAAAAACTTAAATAAGAATTTTCCTTATTTAAGTTTTTTAATCGGTTTTTAAATCATTTATTTCACTTAAAGATAATCCGGTAACTTTAATTATTTTATCAATCTCAATATCTAATTCTAACATACTTTTAGCTGTTTCTATTTTAGTTTGTTTAATCCCTTTCTCTACACCTATTTTAGTACCTTTTTCTACACCAATTTTAGTTCCTTTTTCCATACCTTCCTCATAAGCCATAGCTTTATAAGAATTGTTAAGTAATCTTTGATCATCTTCATAACTCATAAAACTTTGAAAAGT
>CALVXC010000026.1 GCA_944368805.1 uncultured Bacilli bacterium | reverse complement strand
AAGAGAAATTTCCTTTTCCAAAACAAAAAGAGACTGATACAAAATCAATCACTTAATTTTGAGACAGCCCCTTTTTTAATTGTTTCTTTTATAATATTTTTACTACATAAATAAGTAGCTATAAAATAACCTCCATAAATAATTATTATGAAAATAGCTGTTAAAATTATTGAAGTAAGTAGACTTTGATTAGCAAAATTAACTAACATTAAATTAGCAACTTTAATACCAAAAATAGAGTGAATAATTGCTAGAAATAATGGAAAGCCAAAGAAAACCGCAATTTGAATAAATAACGCTTTATTAAGCATTTTTTGATCAGCTCCAATGTTTCTTAAAACGTTGTAGCGCTCTTTATTATCAGAACTTTCTGATAATTCCTTTAAAGCTAAAATAGCTGCTCCACAAATCAAGAAGATAATTCCTAAATATAATCCTATAAAAGTAACAATCATACCAAGACCAATACTAGAATCATATAGTTCAATTTTAGTTATACTACCTAAAGAATGATTAGTATCAAGAGATGAAATTTTATCTTCAACTTCTTGCTTATCTTGACGACTATTTCCTTGATAATTAGCTGCTAATAAATAAGACTGAACAGTTAAATCGTTTTTAGCTTCATCAGGAACAATGATAATTCCTAAACTCATTTCACTGTTAGAAATCTCAACAAAACCATAAAGGCACTCATCACTTTGTGGATAATATTTTTTATTTCCAATAACAATTACATTATTATCTTTCAAAGCTTTATTATGATAAGTTATCATTTGATCAAAATTAGCTACAATAGCGTATTTATTTTCATCTAAATTTACTAATTCATTACCATATAACTGTGCGATTTTATTATAATCCGATTCAGTTAAAATTAACTCTGTTTCATTAAACAAAAAACTTCGTTGTAAATCTTCTAATTGATCAGCATATTTACCTAAAGTAGACTTATAAGTAATACTTGATTCATAATATCCTGTTATTTGAACTTGATCAGTGAAACTGTTTTCTACATCAAAACCATATTCTTTTAAATCATCGACAATTTTATCATCATCATTTTTAATTAAATTACCATTATTATCATAATATTCGGTATTTTTAACTATATTTAAATCTACTGGTGTTAATTTATCTAAATCTTTTTTATATGAATTATTTATTGAAACAGCTGTTGAAGAAATACAAATTGTAAAAAATAACAAAATACAAATAATACTCATCGAAAATACTGCTGTATTAATTTGACTATTAATTTGTCTAACGACAAACATATTTAAACCTTTAAAATAAGTTTTCTTTCTTGATTGAATTAATTTAAGTAAAAAACCTGATAAAGAAAAGAAAAATAAGATTGTAGCTAATATTCCAACGATAATACAAGCAATAAACTCTCTACCACTTAATGTTGATAATTTTTCGGTTACTAAATAATAATCATAACCTAAAATAAAAAGTGACAATAAAAATAATAAAATTGAAAGAAAAGTATTTTTGATTTTTACTTTTTCGGTTCTTTTTTTAGCATTTATTAAATCAATTAATTTACACTTAGATACCGAAATAACATTAAAAATCATAACTAAAATATACATAACACCAAAATATATAATAGTTTTCCACATCGCACTTGTGGAAAAAATAAATTGGTAGGTACTCATATCAGCTTCAAACATTTTAGCAACCAAAACAGACATCATTTGTGATAAAAAAACACCTAAAACTAAACCAACAAATAAAGATAAAACGCCTATTAATAAAGTTTCTAAAAATAATATTTTGGATATTTTCCCTTTACTCATTCCTAAAGTCATATAAATACCAAATTCTTTTTTACGCCTTTTAATTAAAAATTTATTCGCATAAATAATTAAAAAACCTAAAACAAACGAAACAAAAACAGAAAAACCGCTTAAAATACTTATCATTAAATCGATAATTTGATATTGTGAATCGCTAAGTTCTAACATTGCTTGTTGTGAATCGATTGAATTAAAAACATAAAAAATAGCTACCCCTAAAATAAGAGTTAAAAAATAGATTGTATAATCTTTAAAACTTTTTTTCATGTTTTTTAAAGATAATTTAAACAACATCATTTAATTCACCACCCAAAAGGGTAACAACTTCAATAATTCGATTAAAAAATTCTTTACGTGTATCATCGCCTCTAATTAATTCATTAAATATTTTACCGTCTTTAATAAATAAAATACGCTTACAATAACTAGCTGTAAAAGCATCGTGAGTTACCATTAAAATAGTTGCTTTTAATTCTTGATTTAAATACTCAAAATTTTCTAGTAACATTCTAGCTGATTTAGAATCTAAAGCACCAGTTGGTTCATCAGCTAAAACTAATTTAGGATTAGTTATAATAGCTCGCGCTGAAGCAACTCTTTGTTTCTCCCCACCAGACATTTGATAAGGATATTTTTTTAAAATATTTGTAATATTTAACTTTTTAGCTATTTTCTTAACACGGCTATCAATTTCTAAATGATTTACTTTTTGAATCGTTAAAGCTAAAGCTATATTTTCATATGCAGTTAAGGTATCTAATAAATTAAAATCTTGAAAAATAAAACCTAATTCTTCACGTCGAAAGCGATTTAACTGATTGTTTTTTAATTTAGTAATATCTTGATCATTAATTATAATGTGACCACTAGTTACCCTATCAATAGTTGAAATACAATTTAACAAAGTTGTTTTTCCACTTCCACTCGCGCCCATAATTCCAACAAATTCACCATCTGAAACTTCAAAACTGATATCATCAATTGCTTTAGTTAAACTTGATCGACTACCATAATACTTTTCAACATTTTTAAGTTGTAAAACTTTCATAATCTTCACCTCACACTAATTATAAACAAAATAGTATTATATAACAATCGATTTATATTACAAAACCTTACAATTATGTAAGGTTTTCAATAACTAACGAATTAAGTGGAAAAATTATTTTTACAATTGTTCCTTTATTTAAAATAGAACTAATAGCAATATCATATCCTAATTTTTGACATAGTTCATGACATAAATATAGTCCAATTCCTGTCGAGTTATATTTTAAACGTCCATTTGAACCAGTAAAACCTTTATCAAAAACACGATCAATATCTTTCTTATCAATACCAATCCCATTATCTTCAATATATAAAATAATTCTATTCTTTTCTTTTTTAGTATAAATTTTAATAAAACTATTTTTCTCTTTACTATATTTAATACTATTATTAATAATTTGATTAATAATAAATTCTAACCATTTACTATCAGTATTAACTAAAACATTTAAATCTTTTAATTCTAAAGTTATTTGTTTTAAAATAAAGCTCTTTTTATTACGTTTAACTATTTTTTTAATAATTGTATCAAGTTTATGTTTTTTAATTAAATAATCTTTATTAGCATTACCACTTTTAACATAAAACATTACTTGTTCAACTAAATTATCAATTCTATTTAATTGTTCTAAAACACTTTCGTCAATAGCGTTATGATTATTTTGAATTATTAAATTAGATGTCGCTAATGGTGTTTTTATTTCATGAAGCCATAGCTCAATATATTCTTTAAAATCTTTTTCTTTTAATTTATATTTTTTAATAACATCTAACATCGCTTTATTAGTTTCATATAAAGTATCATATAATATCTTGCCTTCAATAAAATTAGGTCTATTAATCATTTCTTGTAATAGATATTTTTGATCTATTTTATTTAGTGTTTGAATTAAATTATCATAAAATTTTTTTCTTCTAAAAAAATTATATAATAACATAATTAAGCCAAAAGTAATTAGTAAAATTGTAATATAGAAAAATAAGAAAGAATTAACTGAAAAAGAATAAAGCATTATTAAAATAATCATTATTAAAATAACATATAAAACTATTTCAAAGATTTTGTCTTTTAAATACTTATTAAATTTCATTTGATTATATATCCTAATCCTCGTTTAGTTTCAATTACTTTATCTAAACCAATCATTGATAGTTTATTACGTAAACGATTGATATTAACAGTTAAAGTATTATCATCAACAAACATTTCACTATCCCATAAATATGACATTATTTCTTCTCTAGATACGATTTTACCTTTATTTTTTAATAAATAAAATAATATTTTACTTTCGTTTTTACTAAGATCAATATTTTTATCATTTGTTTCAATAATACTTTTAGAAACATCTAGTTTAATATTTTTATAAGGAATTATTAATGATTTTGGATTAAATCTTTTCAAAACAGCTTCAATATGTAAAAGCAATATTTGTAAATTATATGGTTTAGTAATATAATCATCCGCACCATAATTTAAACTAATAATCTCATCAATCTCTGAATTACTACTTGTTAAAATAATTATCGGAGTATTACTAATTTGTCTAATTTTTTTGCATATAAATTTACCATCAACATTAGGTAAATTTAAATCTAGTAATATTAAATCAACTTTAAATTTAACAACATCATTAACTAGATTATTGAATTGTGTTATTAATTCAACTTCATAACCATTATTCTTTAAAGATTTTTTAAGTTCTTCTCTTAATTTAATATCGTCTTCAATAATTAATATTTTCATTTAAATCACCTAGCTTTATGATTTTTAGGTAAAAGTGTATCTATATTATACTTAATCCAATCAAGATGTTTTATAATATAATGATATTTTTGGGGTTCTAAAACAGGCTGATATGTATCGATCAATTGTATATAATCATTTTCCATAAAATCGTTAAAACTATCAATAATATCAGAAACATCATCATACTTATTATTTAAAATATAAGTTAAAACTTCATTTGAAGTAAAACCTTGATTTCCAATATAACAAATTGGTTCATTAGATTGGCCAAATATATAACTATGAAATGCCAAACCATTATCAAAATTGGGAGTTAAACGATATCTGTGAGTTTCTTCATTAAAAATAAGACCTGTGTTTTTTAATTTACCGTCTTCATTACCAATAATAATATCTCCTAGAGTTTTACGTATATATTGTTTTATTAATTGCTTTAATTCCTCTTCAGAACACAATTTATAAAAAATTCCAAATACTCTACCAAAACTCATTTCAATTTCTCTATTTATATCTTTAATCTCTCTTTCTGGCCAATCAATATCTATTTCATATAAAACTTCACAATCTTTTAATAAAAAACTATCAATTATACAACAATTTTGCTTAATATCAGAATTATAACCAAGTTCAACATTAACACAATCTATTTTAATTTTCTTTAAAATATCTGAAGCTAAACTTTCCATAACATCTAAATCAGGATAAATATCACTATTATATTTAACTAATTTATTAATTCCTTTATCTTTGATCCAATATTTATTATTTGTTCCTCTTGGCTCTTTACCTATTTTTGGAATATTGACTATGTCCTTTCGCTTCACTGTAACCACCTGTTTCTAATTCACATTTTATATTGTCAGTTACTATATCATTGTTTAATCGACTTTCAAAAGTTTTAAAGCATGCTTCTTTAACATAGTACTTATCTTTATCAGGAAATTCTGGAAAAGGTCTAAAACCTTTATCAAATGCTTCGTCAAATACTTTTCTATTGTAAAAAAAACTCCAAAATTCAGCATGAATTAACGTTCCAATGACATATTCTTTTTCTTCATCATGTCTATTCCAAATAATATTATATTTTTCCACATTAACCCTCCTAACAATTATTTAATATTATATCACTTATAAGCTAAGATGTAAATTTAATCTTTAATAGTCTCACCCCTTTTTTTAAGTTGAATATAATAAATTAGAAAAAAGGAGGAGATATATTTTTGAAAAAATTTATTGTTGGATTTTTTATCTTAATTATAGCTATTTTAGTAGTATTAGGAATTATCTTGAAAAATAAAGATAATGATCTTAAAAAGATTACTGTTGCCGAAGTTGCTCATAGCATCTTTTATGCTCCACAATATGCAGCCCACGCTTTAGGATATTTTGAAGACGAAGGCTTAGATGTTGAAATAATTCTAACTGCTGGAGCAGATAAAGTATCATCTGCTGTATTATCTGGTGATGTTAATATTGGTTTTTCTGGTAGTGAAGTAACTGTCTATGTTTATAATCAAGGCGAGGAAGATTATTTAGTTACTTTTGCTGGTTTAACTAAAAAAGATGGTAGTTTTCTTGTAGCTAGAGAAGAAATAAAAGATTTTGAGGTTGAAGATTTAAAAGGTAAACACATTATTGCTGGTCGTCAAGGTGGTATGCCTGCTATGACACTAGAGTGGGCTTTAAATCAAAACAGCTTAAAAACAGATGATGTAAATTTTGATACTAGTATAGCCTTTTCTGCTATGTCAGGAACTTTTATTGGTGGTTATGGTGATTTTGTATCATTATTTGAACCACAAGCTTTACAATTAGAGCAACAAGGATATGGTCATGTTGTCGCTTCTGTAGGTGAACTAGGTGGAACAGTGCCTTATACTGCTTACCATGCTAAAAAAAGTTATATCGAGGAAAACCCTGATGTAATCGAAGGTTTTACTAAAGCCATCCAAAAAGGTTTAGATTTTGTTCATAACAATGATTCTGAAACAATTGCTGAAACAATTATCGATTATTTCCCTGATACATCGATGAATGATTTAGTAACAATTATCGACCGTTATAAAGATATTGATTCTTGGTATGATACAACTTATATAAATGAAGAAGATTTCAATCATATTCAAACCATTATGGAAAATGCTGGTGAATTAGACAAAAAAGCACCATATGACAAAATAGTTGATAATACATATTCTAAAAATGAATGAAATTTTAAGAATTAAGAATTTAAAGAAAATTTATCACAATAAGCATGGTGAAACCTTAGCTGTCGATAATTTTTCTTTTAGTTTACACGATGGTGAATTCGTTGCTATCGTGGGCCCAAGTGGTTGTGGCAAATCGACTATTTTATCAATTTTATGTGGGTTAGAAAATAAATCAGATGGTTCTTTTAAATTTAAAGAAGGAACTAAAATTGGTTATATGTTGCAATACGATAGTTTATTTAATTGGCGTAATATAATTGATAATTGTTTACTAGGTTTAGAATTAAATAACAATCTTACGGAAGAAAACAAACAAAACGTCGTTAATTTATTAGAAACATATGGCTTAAAAGATTTTATCGAAAGTTATCCAAATAACCTATCTGGAGGTATGAGACAGAGAGTAGTATGCATTTAGTATAGACACGAGTAATAATTAAGTAAAAGCTACTTATAACCATTGTAAATAAAGGAAATGAGGTAAAACTATGTTATTAGAAAGTAATACAAAAAAAGTAATTGATTTAATACATCAATTTGATAATTTAAGTGATATTGACAAAGTAAGATTAGCAATATATTTATTAGAAAATAAAAATTTTAGTGTAGATTTTAATGTAAGAGATATGATTATTTTATTAAAACAAGTTTTAAGTGCATTAGATCCGAATTATACTAAAGTAATAACTAATTTTAGTAAATATAAACATTTATTATTCTTTTCAGCCAAGTATTTAGAACTTACTGAAAAAGAAAAAAAGCATTTCTCTATTGAAATGATATTTAATATATATGAAAATGATTTTAAAGATAAAATTATTAATGAAGAAATTAATAACCATTTATTAGTATATGATTATTGTTATTCTTTAATTAATAATGAATAGAAAAATACCTAGTAGGCATTAATGCTTACTAGGTATTTTTTTTAATGTCAATCTTTTACTATTGGTTGGTATAGGTATATCTCTTTCATTTATAAATATAGAATTAATTTTATTAGAATTATTTTCCGCATTATCTGAATAAAAATATGGTTTACGGTAATTTATTATTACCCATAGTATATCTGGTCTATCTTTTGGAAAAGTACATTCCCCATCTGTAATAACAATTTTATTATCGGCATCTATAGAAAAACTATTAGCCATATTATCAAAATTAGTTCCTCCACGACCAATTATTCGCAAGTTATCAATATCACTTTCATTTCTAATTTCATTCCAACCATAAAATTCAGTATCACAAAAACCTACTCTAATACTACTTGAAGATAAAATGTTTTTACATTCTCTTAAAATAGCTTTAATTTTTTGCATATTCATAGAACCACTACTATCAATGATTATTTCACTTTCAGAATAACCTACATCTGCTTTTTCTTCTTTTCTTATAATTCCATCCATTTCAACTTCATAAAATGATGTTGTTACTTCATCTGGAACCACTAAAGTTTGTTTAAGCAATTCTTGCCAATAAAGTAATGGTGCTGCTTTTCCAACTGCTACACTTGGAAATTCTTGTCTACCGGCATATTTTCCATACCCTGTAGATTCTGCTTCTTGTTTTAATTTTTCTTGAAAATCATCAATCAATTCTTCTCTAAGTTGTTGATTATCATTCATTAATTCTTGTAAATCTCTACTATAACTACTATAAGAATTATTTAAAATCTCATTTAATTTATCATTTAGTTCATTTATTTCTTCATCGGTTAATTCTATATGATAGGTATTGGAACCCATCCATTCTTTTATTTCATCTAATTTAGGTAAAAATTTTAAATATAATTCATCTACTGAATAATCAAGAGCGTCTTCTACATATACAAGTCCTTCAGGCATTACTAATCCATCTCTAATTAATAATTGATTAATAATAGCATCTTCCACATAATTTAACAAATCTCTATCTTTACCAAGATTTCTAAACAAATGATTTAATACAATGTGGAATATCTCGTGTGAAATAACAAATTCTTTTTCATCATCATTAAAATCAGTAAAAAAATCTTGTTTATAATAAATAGTTCCTCCATCAGTAAAAGCAGGAGCTGGTACTGGTTCTGTAGTAAATTGAAATTTTAAATTTGCTATCACATTACCAAATATTGGGTATCGAAAAAGAACTTTCTTAATAATATTATTTATTTCCATTTAACGTTAACCTTTTTACATAAGTCGGTTGTGTATTATATAGTTTCATTATTCTTTCATCGTTATCTTTTGACCATTCATAATCAAATGTTGCTAAATATTCTTTACCCAAATTACCGACAAATTCTCTAACTTTATCAACATTTTCATCAGCTACATTACTTAAACATAATATAGTGAACCATCTTATTGAACTATCTACTGGCACTTCATTAGGAGATACTTTATCGTTTAATACATCATCAACAGTTATTAAATTGATTTTGCAGAATTTTATAAAATCTTCAGCAAGTTCAGTGCCTACAAATGCACGTAAAACATTTGGATTATTACTTTGATATAATGCTTTTGAAGCCATAGCCCATTTTCTTGGGTCTGCATTAGGTGTTGTTCCATTATATTGAGTTCTTAAAACTTCATTACCTTTTACTTTAATATAATCTATTATTGCAGGATGTATAGTTTCTTTTTCTTCATATTTTTTGTATTTTAAAACTTTTCCTTGTTTTTTTCTTCTCATAGCCCATTTTAGCCACTCATCTGAATCTGTATCAATATAAACATGAGCAAATCTTCCAAATAATGGCTCACTCATAGCATTTGCAGATCTTGATTCATTAGCTTCGTTACCAGCAGCGCAAACAACTGCATTTTCAGGTAATTTCAATCTAAAACCACTATTAGTTAATGTTTTGTTAAGTGTTACCTCGAATGCAACTTTTTGAATATCATTTTTGGCATTTGTTAATTCTTCAAGAAATAATATATGTAATAATTCAGGTTCTTCTTCACACTTTTTGCAAAGATTTTTATACCAATATGGTTCATATATAAATAATTCTTTAGAATTAAAATCTTTAGCAATAATACCTGTAAATCCATCTGAACTAGTACATCCAAAATCCACTAATTCTAAGTTTCTATCTAAAGCAATCATTCTTTCTGTTTTACCAGTACCAGTTTTACCATGTAAGAATACTGCTATGTTACAATTTATACAAATTTCAATTATTTCTTCTTCAGTTAGTGGATTAAAATTAAATTTATATCTATTGTTTTCAACAGTTTCATCTTTAAATACTACAGAAGGACTTTTATGTTCTAATTCATCATTAATACTTTTAATAAAACCATTATTTAAATATCTTCTTAAGTCACTATGGTCATAATTTCTTTCTTTACTATCAAATGGTGCTGCCATCAAAATAGCAGATGAATATATCATTCTTGCTTCTTTATCAACAATAAATGGTATTTTATCAACTTTAAGATAAATATCTTTATCTAATTCTGCTATTGTACCATCACTTAATACACATTTATCAACTTTATTTTGAAATTTAATAAATCTTATTCCAAAAACTTCATATTCTTCATATTCAACATCATTTATATTATGAACTCTACCTGTTTTTATTAATAGTTTGCTTTTTGTTTCAAACAATTTATTTATAGTATTTCCACCCATACCAGTTATTGCATGTAATGGATATTCACAAACTAAATCATCTATTTTATCGATATCAAAATCTTCTATATCATCAAAAGAAACAGCTATTCTGACACCAATCTTTTCTTTTTCAGAATATGCAAATGACATACTATTATTTTTAGTAATGTGTTTTGTTGTTCTAACTTTTCTTTTATCATTATTTGGTAATCCATCATACCAATAATCACCATTACCAGTTGTTGGTTCAAAATCAACACCAGATATACGTCCTAGATCTGAACAATAACAACCTAATCCTATACTTTTTAATGTTTCAATCATTGAAGATTCTTCCATTTGCTGTTCTTTTAAAATTCCTATTTTATTTATTTTCATAAAGTTTCCCCCTTAACGTTCAGTTATGATAACATAAAATTGAAAATTTTACAACTTTTGTCCTTATTTTTAAAGAAAACTATTATAAAATTAGCAAAAAAATAATATGAATTAAATTCATACTATTCTTATTATGTCAAATGACAGCATGACAGCACATTTTGGGTGGGTACCTCATAATTTTTTCTGTCACTCGTGTCATTATTTTTCTTTTGTGATAAATTCATATTTTCTTTGTAATTCTTTTAAAAACTTTTCTATTGCTTCAGCTTTATTTAAAATATCTTCATTTATGTTTTCTTGTTCTTTTAAATATTTATGTATAACTGAAAAATATTCTTCTATATCCATTCCTAGATGTCTTTTTTGTTCTATAAAATGTTGCATATGTTCAAATTCAGTTTTATATTGTTCACGCATTTTATCGTATTTTTCATAGGATACAATAATATTTTCTTCCCCATATTCTATTGTTACATCAGAATAACCAACTAATTTAGCAGTTTGTTCAAATGGTAAATCCAAATACTTTTCAAATCCTTTTAATGTTAATATAGCAGGTTTAACTCTTATACCTCGTTCTATATTATTTATTTCAGTATGACTAATATCACATAATTCTGCTAATTTACGTGCTGAAAGACCTTTTTTTAGTCTTGCTTCTTTAACTAACATAGCAATATCATTGTTTATTTCTAATTCATTATTTTTCTTCTTAAACATATCCATTCTCCCAACGACATATTAAGTATAACACACTTTTTTAAAAAAATAAAGTATTTTTTGGAAACTAGTTGACAAAGTTGTTTTTATATGATAGATTATATTTATGGAAACTAATTTCCAAAAGTCAGGAGGTGATAAAATATATGCCTAGTAAAAAGCTAGACCTATCTAAACACAAGATATGGAGAGATAAAAATATCAAGCCAGAGGCAAAAGAGATATATGCAATTCTTCACTCAAATGCTTTTGATAAATATATAGCCCATATCAACATTGGAGATATCCAAAATAAGATTCATATAACAAATGTAGGCTTCAAAAATAATCTTAAAATATTAGAACAATTTAAATATCTAATATATAAAGAATATGATAAAGGGTTATATGAATATCACATTTACTAAAAAAGATGTTATATGTAAAAGTAATAATCGTTAGTAAATAAGGTACAGTAAATGTTCGTAGATTTATTTAGTACCTAGCCATTAGGCTGAATCAATAACAATCTTGAGGAACAAGATTTAAAATAATGTTCCCAGGATAATTCTGCTTTTTTTCTCGTGTACTTGTAGATAATACAAGTTTTTTTAATGTTGGAAAGGAGGTGTAAATTTGAAATGCATAAGTGAAATGAGGAAGAATTCCACAAAAAAAGATTTCATAGTAGATAATCTTATGAAATCTAATGGATTATATTGTCTTGTTGCTAGACCTAAAGTTGGCAAGTCATTGTTGGCACTTCAACTTGCTAATGCAATTGCAACAGGAACAAATTTTCTAGGATTTAGAACAAGTCCTTCTCCTGTCTTATATATTAGCACAGAAATGAATTTTTCACAAATTTTAGATAGAATTGACAAAATGAATCTAGAATTTGATGATGATAATTTTAGATTAAAAGAACAGGAAATAAACGAAAGAAAATTAAATTTAATGGATTTACAATTAGAATTTCAAGAGTTTGCAAATGACCTTAATGGTAGATTTGTAATTATAGATATGTTTAGTGGAATTGATATGAATAATGGTTATGATTTAAATAACTATCAAGATATGGGACAATATGTTATCCCTAAATTTAGAGAGTTATGTAAAAAATATAACTTTACTATTCTTTTAATTCATCATCTAAATAAGAATAATAAATCATTAGGTTCAACTGCAATAGATGGTTCTGTTGATGGAATTATAACTTTAAAGTTAGATCAAAATTTAAAAAGCAAAATTTTATTCACTTACGAAAGTAGAGATTATGAAAGTGTAGATTTTGTTCTTAAAAGAAATGAAAATTTAATTTTTGAAAAATCAGAAATGGAATTTGATGATTTAAATCCTAATTTATTAATTTTTCTAAATTACGCTATTAAGCAAAAAGAATTTTCATTTACCATATCTGATATAACTAGTAAATTAAATTTACAAATTGTACCATCAGTATTTGGAAAATTATTAAAAAATAATTTAGATAAATTAGAAAAAGAAGGTCTTCATATTGAATTAAAAAGAACAGGTACTGATAGAATTTATTATGCTAAATATGAAGAACCTACCCTTGAAAATTAATTATTTTCATCAAAGTAAAAAATGAGTGTGGCACGTTCTGACCTGCAAGGTTGGAAGTGGCGATAACGAATATTTTTACAATTATTAAAACTAGATTTTAATAATTTATTAAATAAGTATCTAGTAGATACTTATTATTTAATCTTGTTTATAGCTTTTGCCTTTGATTTATCATTGGCATTAGCTTAAACAAGTATTGGGGTTTTTAGGGGTAATATCCCTAAACTCACGTGGGCTATGCCCTAGTGAGATAGGACAATAAATTGTCCTCCATCAAAAAAAGTAATGCAAAGGAGGTAATAAATGCACGATGGAAACCAAGTATTAAGATTTGAAAACAAATTTAAAGCAAGCGATTTAGGTGGACTTGGTGTTGAATTAACTGAAAGAAAAGGAACAGGAAATTATGATAAAGAACGAACTAAATTTAATTTTTCTTTTGTTCCTTTAGAAAAGTCAACTTTAAAAGAACAAGTCTATTCTAATATAAATAAAAATAAAATATATTATAACGATAGTAAAAATGTTAATTTACTAAATGGCGCTGTCGTTACAAGTGGAAAAGAATTTTTTCAAACATTAGGAATGAATTTTAAACCAAGTGGTCGTAAAATTGAATACGGAAAAAATAAAGACGAAGATATTTTAATTCCTGATATTAAAGATGAAAAAGATATTCCAGAGAAAGTAAAAATTTTTTTCAAAGATAGTTATGATTTTTTAGAAGATTTCGTTGGTAAAGAAAATATAGTATATGCAGAAGTTCATTATGATGAAGATACACCACACATGCACTTCTATTTTATTCCTGTTGTTAATGAGGTTAAAAGAAAAGTATTTGAAACTGATTCAAAAGGAAATCTTATTAAACATGAAGTAACAGGAAAAGATGGTATTAAAAAATTATTACCTATTCAAAAGAAAGATGCAAATGGTAAAAATATGTATACAATTGAAAAAGGAAAGTTTGTAAATTGCGATCAGTTTTGGAAAGAAAAAGGTGGTAAAGCATCATACGCCAAAATTCAAGATGATTATAATAAGTATATTAATGATAAAGGATATAATTTATTCAGAGGTAATATCGGAGATAATGTTTATCATAAAACAAAAGCACAAAAAGAAATTGAAGATATGAATAAACAAATTGAAGAAATGAAACTTGAATTTGAAAGAAATAAAAAACTAAATCAAATAGAACTAGAAACAATTAATCAAATAAAAGATTTAGACGATAATGAAGTTCTTAATCCACAGAAAAACAAAATATCTCTATATAAAGGAAAAGATGTTGATAATTTGATTGATTATTCAAAACAAATTAAAAAGCAAAATATCTTAAATACTAAATATATCAAAGAAAAAGATTACACTATTGAAACTATGACTAAAAAGATTGAAACATTAAGTTTAGAAAACACAAAACTAAAAGATGGTCGCGGTATTAAAGAACGAGATGAATTAATAGAAAAACAAAAACAAATTA
Source organism: uncultured Bacilli bacterium (assembly GCA_944368805.1). Taxonomy (GTDB): domain Bacteria; phylum Bacillota_I; class Bacilli_A; order RF39; family UBA660; genus CALVXC01. Next base: position 3,633 of record CALVXC010000026.1, on the reverse strand, counting down.
TTAAAGAAAAAAATAGTATTATTGAAAGTTTAGAAAATCAGGTTGAAAAATTAATGAAACATCTAAAAGAATTCAAAGAAAAAATGTATAGTCTTTGTGATAAGTTCTGCAGAGCTTTAGGTCATAAAATTGGAATTCACTATAATAAAAATGATGATATAGATTATGATGAAATGGAAATGTATGCAAATAAAATTAATCGTAACTATGCTTATAAAGACAAATCAGATGATTTTGAAATTGGAAGATAGACACTCTTAAAATTTAAGTAAACTTGTGTAGCCGTATAATTTAAAATAATAATAAATTTAATTGATTAAAAACAAATATCGTATAGAAAAAGAATAATAAAGAAAAATTAATATAGTAATGATTGGAGGTTGATATTATGATTAAAGCAATTAAAAATAGATTCAAATATGACTACCGAGTTTACTCCTCAAGTTAATAAAATTATAAGGAGGCATTTTTATAGACACTATATACAATGTTATTGATGTTGTAGATGAGAAGATAACTGATACCGATTTAAAACAACTAATTAACGAAAAACTATTTAATATTATAAAATTAATGGAACTTTCGTGTAATGAAGTCAATTAAATGGTATAATGGTATTGGTTATAAGTTTAGCTTAAAACTTAATTATTACCGAAGTATTGGAGGTAATAGTTATGTATGAAATGGAGAGTGTTGAGGAAAAGAAATATTTAAGAGTTGCTATTTATTTAAGATTATCTGATGAAGACAAAGACAAAGCAAATAAATTAGATGATAGTGAATCAATTAAAAATCAAAGGAATTTACTTTTAGAAGAAATTGAAAAAAGACCTGAATTTATGTTAGTAGATGAATATTGTGATGAAGATTTATCTGGTGCTGGTACTTTTAGACCTGAATTTGAAAGACTAATTAGAGATTGTGAAAATGGAAAAATTGATGTAATTTTATGTAAAAGTCAATCAAGATTCTCTAGAGATATGGAAGTTGTTGAAAAATATATTCATAATAAGTTTATTGAATGGAATATTAGATTTATAGGTTTAGCAGATAATGCTGATACCAATGTTGAAGGTAATAAAAAATCTAGACAAATAAATGGACTTGTTAATGAATGGTATTTAGAAGATACTTCTAATAATATTAGAAGTGCTTTCCAAGCAAAAATGAAGCAAGGAGAATTCATTTCTCCTTTCGCCTCATTTGGTTATGAAGTATCTAAAGAAGATAATAACAAAATAGTAGTAGATCCTATTGCTTCTGAAATAGTAAAAGATATTTTTGACTTATATTTAAAAGGTATGGGATTTACGGGTATAGCAAAGTATTTAAATGAGAAAAAGATACCTTCTCCTTCACTTTATAAGTATCAAAAAGGCATCAAACTGAACGTGATAAGCAATAGACCTAGAGAGCAAATAAAATGGTCTACAAACGCCATAAAAACGATTTTAACGAATGAATTATATGTTGGTCATCTAATACAAGGTAAAAGAACTACTGTTAGTTATAAAAATCATAAAATCAAAAAGAAAAATGAAAAAGATTGGGTACGAAAAGAAAATACTCACGAAGCAATTATTGATAGTGAAACTTTTAATAAAGTTCAAATCGCTATGAAAGAAAGAACAAAGCCTATGAAATCAACAGGAGTTGTTCATAACTTCTCTGGTAAAGTGTTTTGTTTAGAATGTAAAAGATATATGAGAAAAAAGAATTCTAAATTACACGAATATCTAGTCTGCTCTAACAATAGAGATGGATATGATGATTGTATTAACAAAAGTTCTATTAGATATGATGTTTTAGAAAATATTGTATTAGAGGCAATAAATAAGAAAATTCAAATGTATTATGATGAAGTATCATTATCTAAAATTGAAACTAAAAATAAGAAAAGTAGATTTTCAGATAAAATTAAATCATTAGAAAATCAAAAACTAGAAACTATAAAAAAAGTATCAGAAACTAGAAAATATCTAAAGTCATTATATGAAGATAAAGTTAATGGAATAATTACTGCAGAACAATTTAAAGAATTAGTTAGTGATTATAATAGTAATGAATCTATCTATAATGGCCAAATTAAATCTATTGATAATGAAATTGAATTTTATAAAAAGAAAGAAATTGCTACAAATGATAATAAAAAAATATTTAGCAAATATAAAACTCTTGAAAGTTTAAACAGAGTTATTATTGATGAGTTTATTGATAAAATCTATATTGGTAAATTAAATGAGGAAACGAATACTAGAGATATTCAAATTAAATGGAATTTTGAATAAATTTCAAAATAAAAAAAGGAAATACAAAACTTTTGTAGAATAATATAAGTGAGGGGTTATACACTTCTATAACCTTTTGCTTAATACATATTAAAAATAAATAGTAAAGGATGGTGAATAAATGAAACAAGATAATATGCATTTAATTAATAAAATATTTAACAATGAAACAATTAGAACTATTTGGGATAAAGATGATGAAAAATATTATATAAGTATTGTTGATATTGTTGGTGTTTTAGCAGATAGTAAAGAACCTAGAAAATATTGGAGTTGGCTTAAAACAAAACTAAAGAAAGAAGAAGATTTTGAGTTGTCTAGAATTACTAGACAACTGAAATTAAAAGCATCAGATGGTAAATATTATAATACTGATGTATGCGATATTGAAGGAATGTTTAGAATTATTGAATCTATTCCAAGTAAAAATGCTGAACCTATAAAACAATGGTTAGCACATTTAGGTAAAGAAAGAATTGATGAAGTATTTGACCCATCATTAACAATGCAAAGAGCAATAGATACATATCGTGCTAAAGGTTATGATGAGGCATGGATTTTTAAAAGAATTAAAGGTATTCAAGAAAGAAAAAGATTAACTGATGTTTGGAAAGATGGTGGCGTTGAAAGTAATTTAGAATATGCAATGCTTACTAATGAAATATATAAAAGTTGGTCTGGTATGAAAGCAAATGAATATAAAGCATTTAAAGGTATTAGAAAAGAATCTTTAAGAGATAATATGACTGATATAGAAGTTCTTCTTACTGATTTAGGGGAAATTGCTACTCGTGATATTGCAGAATCTGAACATCCACAAGGATTTAAAGAAAATATGAAAGTTGCTCGTAAAGGTGGACAAGTTGCTAACGATGCTAGAAAATCTTATGAAAAAGCAACTAAAAAGAAAGCTATATCAAATCAAAATGCTTTAAACTATCAATATATAGATGAAAATAAACAAATAGAAAGTAAACAATAAAATGTCTAGTACTTCTAGACAATTAAATAACTCTTAAAAATATTAAGTTAAACTAAAAAAAGACAATAATTTAAGGTTGTTTCAGGACATACGCTTAAACTATTGTAAATACTATAAAAAATAATGATTTTCAAAATTCAAGTTAATTTTAATGCTTGAATGTGAAACACACGCAAACCCTTATTTTATAAGGGATTAAGAAATTAAGTGTCTTTACTGTATTCATAGAGTAGCTTTAATTAGAACATTAGCTACTAAACCTGACATTCTTTTATTAGATGAACCTTTAGGTGCATATTAATTGGTTATCATATAAAAAAAGTACCAACTCAACAAGATAGGTACTTTTCGGCAAAAAAAACA
>CALVXC010000025.1 GCA_944368805.1 uncultured Bacilli bacterium | reverse complement strand
CGTGATTATTTTAACAATTTAAAATAATCTTTCGTTGGTTTGTCGTGACTTTGTCTCTTTTGTTTGACAAACCTACACGTTTTTTATGGTTACTATTAAAAAATATCTTGCAAAGTTTGAAGATATGATATATAATATTGGTAGACATTTAGGTCTATTCGGTCTTGGGAAAGTACTTTTTGGACACGGTTCTAACTACTATAATTCAGATGAGAAAAAAATTGATGAAATAATAGCGAGTTATGCGAATTTGAGTGTCACTCATCCATACTTAGTTAATTTATTAAGGCAGGATAACCCGCAGTTGATTTCCTCTTTAGACTAGATTATTGATTCGATAAATGAAATAATGGTGAAAAGATGACGAATATTGAGAAAAAGATACGCATAGCTGATTTATACCCTGTGTTGTTGCAATATCCTATGTTAATTAAATACTTCGACTTAAATAGTGATGAACTACTTGATGAGAAAATCGCTGTTTTAGAAATGGTTAAAGCCGGAAAAAATATTTCAGAAATACCAGATTTCTATCATGTGTTTGAACTGCTCCCCAAAGATATGCACTGGGATTAATTCAAGAACAAAAGAAGCTATTGCTCGGCTTTGCTTTTTGCAATACATATGTCCGATTATGAGGAGCGTTCAGAATTTAGAAAACATAAAAAGAACTAACGATAATATAATAATGTACAAAATTGTACATTATTATTAAGCTTAACGGATATGGACTGAAACAGTAAATGGGGCAATATTATGAAAAAGGTATTAAAATTTATATGGAAAACGCTTACTTGCCCTTAAAATGTTTAGACATTGATTTTGACAAAGACGAGATAGAAGATAGCGAAGAAAAAAAGTGAATATTGAAGTCGGTAGAGTAAAAACGGAAACGTATATTCTCAAAGTTCGGAGACAAATTGTGTTGAGGTCAAAAAAGATGTTTTCGTTCCATGCTTTCAGCTTCATAATTTAAATATTCTGACCTTTTGTATACCACTCATTATAAATAAAATGCATTTTTTCTTTAGTGAAAATAATTTTATATAAAAAAGAAAAGACCATTTAAAAATTAAAATTTAAACGCCTTTTCTTTTATGCCTCGTAAAAGCAATTGAAACAACAAATAGAAAAATTATTGTTAAAATTTAAATTTAGAAAATGAGCATTTTATAAGCGATTATAGAGTCTTTTTATTTTGTCCTTTTTAACACTACACAGTAGCACCGGTTGGCCCAAAACAACATAACGGTTTACACCTTTGGTCTTGTGCAATCTTTTCTAAAGCTCTTTCATAATTATTCATTCTTATCATCCTTTCTGTTTTATCATATGATAAAAAAACAAATTGGAGTAATAAAATGCACTAAAAAACTTTGATATTTCTATCAAAGTTTTACTTTATTATAAAACTTACACCTTTTTTCTCATTTTTGACACTTATTTCATAACCTAAAAGCGCAACTGTTTTTTTAACAATCGATAGTCCTAAACCAAATTGGCCTTTGATACCTTTTTTATATGGGGTAAAAATATCATCTAATATTTGACTATCGATAATAGGTCCATCATTATAAAAAATAATTCTATTATTTCTTACCGTAACTTTTATTTCTTTTTCAGCATATCTAACAAAATTGTTTAAAATATTATCAATAATTGCTTCCCACATATCTACTGTTCCATTAAACAATCTTTTTTTATCTGAAATGTTAACAATCCATGAAACATCACTTCTTTGGATCTTAAATTTAGCAACTGACGATTCGATAATTGGAGCAATATCTATTATTTCTTTATGGTAACATTTTGAGTCTTTAATATAATTTATTTTATTTAAATATAGTAAGGAGTGTACTTTTAATTCTAATTTATCAACTTGCTCTTCGATTATCTTCATACCCTCTTCTTTATCTTGGACACCATCATTAATCGCTTCAATATATGATTTTATTACAGTGAGAGGAGTTTTAAAATCATGTGAAATATTTTGATACATTTGGTTTTTGTATTCATCTTGTTCTTTTATTGTTCTCCGCATATTATCAATGGCATCTGATAGAACTTTGAGTTCATCATCGGTCTTATAATCGTACTTATCTTCATATTCGTCATTATCCAAATTATCAATTTTATCTTTTAAACGTTCAATTTTTAATACTAAGTTTCTTGACCACCAAATAAGAATAACCAAAATTATTAAAAAGGTTAAGAATATAATTGGGAATATAGCATATAAAATATCTCTTTTAATCTGTTTGACGAAATTATCATTGGTAAGTGTTATTTTAGTAACATAGTCATTGCTTGTTTTAGAATAATAATAGGTTTGCGAATCAAACTTGAACTTACCTTGTTTATCATTTACTTCTTCAAGAATTTGTTTAGGAGTAGCTGAAATTACACTATCAAGATTATTTGATGAAATAATTCCACTTTCGGTAATATATATATAAGCAATATCTTCATTAAAATTATCATCAACCGTCGTTGTAACATCACTTATTGGCTGATTTAGATTTTGATAAATATTTTTTTCGTATATTGGTAACAATACTTTAGGAAGAAACAGTCTAAGGCAAAAGAATATTAAAAGTAAAATGATAATTGTAATCGTAATTAATTGATGTAATAAATTATGTTTTAAATCTTTCACGACAAACGATAACCAAATCCATAAATAGTACTAATATGTAATTTAGGCATCTTTTTGCGCAGACGTCTAACTAAATCATCAACTACTCGATCACTACCAAAATAATCTTTGCCCCAAACACCAGTCAATATATCATCTCGACTAAAAGATTTATCTTTGTTATCTAAAAACAAAACTAACAAATCAAATTCTAAAGTCGTTAAATTTATTTCATCACCGTTTTCATAAACTATTCGTTTGTTTAAGTCAATCTCATATGATTCATATTCTACTTTATTTTCCAGTTGACGGTAAACTCTTTTAATAATATTATTTACACGTAATACCAACTCTTTAGGGGAATAAGGTTTGGTAATATAATCATCACTACCTAACTCTAGACCAATAATTTTATCTAAATCTTGATCACGAGCAGAAGTAAAAATCACTGGAACATTTCCGTCCGATTGTCTAACCTTTTTTATAATATCATAACCACTTATACTATCACCAAGCATAATATCTAAAATCCACAAATGAACTTTTTCTTTAGAAATATAATCAAAAGCTGATTCACCGCTATAAAAATTGATGACCTCATAACCTTCTCTTTCTAAATAAGACTTTATTAAATCATTGAGATTTTTCTCATCTTCAACTAAACAAATTCGATACATCTAAACACCTCTTATAATAGTATAACACTATTACTATTTTTTTTCTACATTATCACCCTCTTTCTAATTTTTTAAAATATTTTAGGAGTGTATTTATTTTAAGATTTTTAGGTTTTAATTTTTTAATGTTGTTTTAATTTTCCATCTATCACCTCCGTACAAATAAATTATAGGATAAAAATGTGGTAATAATATAATAAAAATGTGGGAAATTATGGCAAGAAAAAAATTACTATAAAAGTAATTCAAACAATAAATTAATTTATAAAATTAGAAAACAATCTTTATTAAATAACTTAAATATTTTCTAAATAATAATTATGTTCTTTTTCATAACCTAAAGTAGTACTATTACCATGACCTGGAAAAAGTTTAATATCATCATTATAACTTTTAATCTTAATTAAACTTTTTACCATTAAATTACTATCACCAGTATCTAAATCAGTTCGTCCTATTGATGAAGCAAAAATAAAATCTCCGACAAACATAATCTTTTCTTTTTTAAAATAATAAGTTACTGAATCATTACTATGACCTAAAGTATATATAACTTCAAATTTAAAAGGACCTATTTCATATTCTTGTTCTTTTAAATTACTATATTCATATACTTTAACATTATATAATTTTTGTAACGGTTTTAAAGCTCCAACATGGTCAAAATGATGATGTGTTATTAATATACCTAAAACATTAAAAGAGCCAATTTGATCTTTTATTTTTGTGAACTCATCGCCTGGATCAATAATTAAACAAGCATTATCTTTAATTAAAAGATAACAATTAGTTTGTAACTGACCAACAACTAAAGTTTTTATTTCCATAATCCTCTCCTTAAATTATTTATATTGTCTATTTTGTTTTTTATTTCTAAATTATTTTGAGGTTGATTATTAACATTTAAATTAGAATTTTTTTGTTCATTTATTTTAAAACTTTTAGCTTTTTGCATATCTTTCTTTACATCTTCAATACTCTTAAGGCCAAATTGATTATTTCTTATGTGTGAATTAAATTTATTTAGCATTTAATTTCTCCTTTTCAATGATTTCTTTAATAGGACCATAACTTTTTCGGTATCCTTCTATCAAACCATATTTTTTAATAGCCTCTAAATGTTTTTTAGTAGGATATCCTTTATGATTTTTAAAACCATATAAAGGATATTTTTCATCTAATTGATACATCATTCGATCACGAGTAACTTTAGCTAATACACTAGCAGCTGCTATACTAATACTTTTAGAATCTCCTTTAATAATTGACGTTGTTTTTATATCTAGCTCTAACGGCATAGCATCAATTAAAACATGTTCTAAATTAATTTTTTTTCTAACTTCAGCTATAGCTAATAACATAGCCTTTTTAGAAGCTTGATAAATATTTATCTCATCAATTTCTTCTGGAGTAACAATTCCAATTCCATAAGCTATACAATGATTAATAATATAATTATAAAATAAATCACGTTTTTTTTCACTTAATTTTTTAGAATCAGTTAGTCCTTCTAATACAAAATCTTTAGGCAAAACACAACAACAAGCTACAACGGGACCAATAAGTGGTCCTCTACCTACTTCATCAACACCACCTATATATTTTACTTTTTTAGCATATAATTCATTTTCGTATTTATATAAATCTATCTTTTCCATATCTACCTCTATTAAAATTATACAACATGAAAAAAAGCAAGTCAAACTTGCTATTTACTTTTAATTACTTCATCCTGTTTTATACGCTCGTTCATTTTGTCTTGATATTCTTGTAAAGTTGTCATTAAATAATAAGAATTATTTTTAATATAATCTCTCCCGTTTTCATCTTTTATTAATCTAAAACCTAATCTTTCATATAATCTTTTAGCATCTTCATTATTAGTTAATACTTGGATTGATAAAAGAGTATTTAAATCATTATCTTTAATCAAATGATTAACCAAAGTATCCATAAGTTGTGTCCCAATATTTTTACCTTTGATTATAGTATATAATTTATTTATATTATATGCTTCATTTATTTTACTATAATTTAATAAACCAATCATTTTATCATTATTATAATAACAAACAAAATAACTATCATTCATACAATTATTAATGTTTTTATATCTAAAATCATAATCTTGTTGTTTGGCAAATACCTTTTTTTGATATACTTCATTAAATATTTCTTCATCGTAATATTTATCTAAAATACTTCTTTTTTCTTCGAAAGATTTAATACTGTCAATTTTATCTAAATTATTAAAAATAAACTTTTGTTTAGAAATTTCTATTTCTTTTAAAATCATTTCTTTTGATAATCCATACATAAGACTAAATATTTTTTTGATTAAAGTAAAATCTTTCTTTTTAACCAATTCTTTTAAAGAAAATATTTTAATTTGACTTCCCATCTATTTCACAACCTATTTAAACTAATTTTTAATAAAATTTAATACTATCTATTTCATCTCGATACTTTAATTCTTTTTTCAACTGATCTTTTTCGTCTTCTAAAGCGAAATATTGCTTTTTAAGTTTTTCTTTAACTCTATCAGTAGCATAAAAGCCTTTAAAAATATTATTTCTTTCTTCATAAGTCATTACAACTTTCTCATCTTCTGGTTCTTCAACTATATTTTTTTCCTTTTCATCCATTTTTTTAAAAATATTAGTAATCGTTTCCAAAGTATTTTTTATTTGAAGAATATCTTCATCATCAAGATCATAAAAATCAAAATAATGTTTATATCTATCAAATTCTATATTATATTCTAAAGTTAGTATTTTTTTTATTCGCTCAATTTCTTTAATAATTTCTTTATTACGTTTATCTTTAGCTTTTAAATCATTAATATCATTTTGAAATTCAATTATTCTATTTAAAAATTCTTTTTTAGATATGATAACAGCTTCTTGACTATTTTTATAAAATAACTTCATCTATATCACCTAATACTATTTTACCACAATATTAACTAACTTTTTAGGAACTGTTATTATCTTTACAATTTCTTTACCATTAGTATAATTTTGAACATTTTCGATTTCTTTAGCTAAAGATACCATCTCTTCTTTAGAAGTGTCAATTGCTACAAAAATTTTTCCTCTTACTTTACCATTAACTTGAACAACCATTTCATACTCTTCATTAATCGTCTTAGCCTCATCATAAGTAGGCCAATTTTCATAAGAAATCGTGTTATTGTGTCCTAAATATTTTTGCCATATTTCTTCAGTTATATGTGGGCAAAGAGGATTAAGTAACTTAATAAACCCCTCAGCATATTTTCTTGGTAAATTTTCTTCTTTATAAACAGCGTTAACAAAAACCATTAATTGACTTATAGCAGTATTAATATTTAAAGTTTCATAATCATTAGTTACTTTTTTAACCGTTTGATGATAAATTTTTTCTAAATTAATATTTTCTTTATCACTAACTTTACCATCTTCAAAAATTCGATAAACACGTTCTATAAATTTTTTACTACCATCTAAACTATTCCAATTCCAAGGTTTATCTGCTTCTAAAGGTCCCATAAACATTTCAAATAAACGAAGACAATCAGCTCCATGAGAAATAACGACATCACTAGGATTAACAACATATTCAGGAAAACGTTTACCCATTTTAACACCGTTTTCCCCTAAAATCATTCCTTGATGAACTAGTTTTTTAAACGGTTCTTTAACTGGAACAATTCCTTTATCATATAAATAATTATTCCAAAATCTTGAATACAATAAATGACCAACAGCATGTTCTGGTCCGCCAACATATAAGTCAACTGGTAACCAATGTTTTAATAATTCTTGATTAGCTAATTCTTGATCGTTATCAGGATCAATATATCTTAAAAAATACCAACTTGAACCAGCAGCTCCAGGCATTGTTGAAGTTTCCCTAACTCCTTTAACACCATCAATAACAACATTTTTCCATTCAATAGCATTTTCTAAAGGAGCTAAACCATTCTTACCTTTATAATCATCCATAATTGGTAAAATTAATGGAAGTTCTGAGTCTTCTAAAACTTTCATCGAACCATCTTCCATATGCACAATAGGAACTGGTTCTCCCCAATATCTTTGACGAGCAAAAATCCATTCGCGCAAACGATAGTTAACCTTTTTAGATCCACATTTATTTTCTTCTAACCAAGAAACCATTTTATCGATAGCATCTTGTTTATTTAAACCATTTAAAAATTCCGAATTAATATGAAGTCCATCACCAATATAAGCTTCTTTATCAATGTTTCCTCCTTCTATAACAGAAATAATTGGAATATCAAACTTTTTAGCAAATTCATAATCACGTTCATCATGAGCTGGAACAGCCATAATTGCTCCTGTTCCATAACTAGCTAAAACATAATCAGAAATATAAATAGGAATATTTTGTTGATTAACTGGGTTAATAGCATAAGCTCCAATAAAAACACCGGTTTTATCCTTGTTTAATTCTGTTCTTTCTAATTCTGATTTCATCGCACATTCTTGTTTATATTTCATAACTTCTTCTTTTTGTAACGAACCAGTAATTTTATCAACTAATTCATGTTCAGGAGCCATAACACAATAAGTTGCTCCAAACAAAGTATCTGCTCTTGTTGTAAATACTGTAAATTCTAAATCACTATTATATATTTTAAACTTAACTTGTGCCCCAACTGATTTACCAATCCAGTTTCGTTGCATTTCTTTAGTTGATTCTGGCCAATCAATTTCATTTAAACCTTCAAGTAATTTTTCAGCATATTTAGGAATATCTAAAACCCATTGACGCATATTTTTGCGTACAACTGGAAATCCACCACGTTCACTTTTGCCATCAATAATTTCATCGTTTGATAAAACCGTTCCTAACCCTTCACACCAATTAACTGGCATATCAATCCATTTAGCTAAATGATCAAGATATAATCTTTTAAAGATCCATTGTGTCCATTTATAAAATTTAGGATCTGAAGTTGATATTTCTTTTGACCAATCATAAGAAAAACCTAAATCTTTCAATTGGCTTTTAAAAGTAGCGATGTTTTTCAAGGTAAAACCATCTGGGTGATTTCCTGTATTAATCGCATATTGTTCAGCCGGTAAACCAAAAGCATCCCACCCCATCGGATGTAAAACATTGAAACCTTGCATCCGTTTCATTCTAGCTATAACATCAGTAGCTGTATACCCTTCAGGATGACCAGCATGTAAACCAACTCCAGATGGATAAGGGAACATATCTAAAACATAAAACTTAGGTTTTGAAAAATCCCAAACATCGGTTTTAAAAGTATCATTCTCTTCCCAATATTTTTGCCATTTTTTTTCAACTTCTCTAAATTTATACATAATATCACTTCTTTCCATATTTTTTCTGTAATGATTTTCCAATAATATGATAAATAATTAAAATCATTGGAAATAAAACTATAAACCCTACCATTAGTTTCAAAATCAAATCATCTACAAAACTAATAACCAAAATAGTTATGGCAATAATAAAAGCATTAGCTAAAGCTAAAATATGTGAAAGTTTTTTTAAATTCAACTTTTTAATATCTAACTTGTATTTGTTTTCTAAATATCTAACTTCCGTACTTTTTTTATATTTATCCATTTTCTTTTTTCTTAAAATAATTAAAACTAAATAAACTAAATAAACAAATATAAATGTACCTAAAAATAAAATCAATTCATTCATCTCTTTCCTCCTAATAAAGAAAATATTTTTTTCAATAGAAAAAGCTATTATAATTTAGGGACGAACTATTTCGCGGTACCACCCTAATTCATAATAACTTATTATGCTCTTTTAGTCTTAACGCGATCTATTCGATTATTTATTTAACAGAAGCAAGTTCATAACAATTGTTAAAAGTTTTCACCAGCCACTTTTTCTCTAAATAACAATTTTAGCTATTACTACTCTTCTTAAATAATTCACAAACAAATTATAATTAATTATACTATACTTGTTCTAAATATTCAAGCAATTTCAAGAATAAATCAACAAATTTTCGTTCTAAACCTTTATTAGCCAATTTACGAATTTCAATTCTTTTTTTAGCTACAGGTAAATCACCGAATAAAATACTATCAATTTTTTCTTTTAAAGCTGTTTCTATTTGTAAATCACTTATAATTCCTTCAAAATCTTCACTAATTAATTGAACAGCTTCAATATCAATATTTTCTCCCCTACAAATAATAGTTAATTGTTTAGTTGTTGGAACTTTAGAAACTTCTACAACATAATCATTATCATCTTGATAAGATTTCGCATCAATCATATCTTGATCAATATATACTTTAACAACATTAATTCTCGTCGTATTACGAAATTTAATTTTATAATCACGATTATCAGGTACAATTCCCGTTTTACCAGCTATTGGTCTAATAATAACTTGATAATCATCTTTTTTAAACTGATAAGTAATATTAGTAATTAAATAGTTTCCTTTTTTATATTCTTGTGTAAGACCATCATCTTCATACATATTATATGAATTACTTTTACCAGGAAACACCCAAATTTCCATTTTATCTACAACATTACCATTAGTTAAATAATTTTGATCTAAAGGAATAATAGATCCGGCTTGAGCAAAAACAGGATAATCTTGGTCTTTATAAAAAGATACATAACGTTTATTACCGATAAATTTTTTACCACCAATAAAATCGTACCAAACACCATCAGGAATAAAAAACTTATGAATAACTCGGTTCATAACATAATCTTTTTTAGTTAAAATCGGTGCGACAAATAATTGTGAACCAAAATAATATTCATTTCTAAATAAAACATCATCATAGTATTTAGGATAACGATAATATAAAGGTTGAATTAAAGGTACACCGTATTTAGAAAACTTATAAGCCTCAGTATATAAATATGGAATTAAGCTTTGCCGTAATTGTAAATAATCTTTAACAATTTCATAGGTTTTTACACTCCAACGCCATGGTTCACGTTTATAATATTTTCCTTCATCACATCCAAATTTCATAATCGGACTAAAAACTCCTAATTGAACAAATCGTGTATATAATTCATTATCTTCTGTTCCTAAATGATAGCCACCTATATCATGACTACAAAAGCTAATGCCACTGTTAGCAGCACTACAATTATATAAAGGTATTTGTTTTAAAGTATTCCAACTAACAATAATCTTTCCCGAATACATAACTGGATAACGATGAGGTGCGATTAAAGAATTTCTTGATAAAAGTAAAGAGCGTTTATTTTTATTACGCATCATATCTAAAAATTGATAATGTTGCAACAAAAATAAATTATCTAAATTTTTAGGATCGTCATAATCAATCCAGAAAAAATCAACACCAACTTGTTCTAACGGATGTAAATAAAATTTCAAATAAACGTCAACAAATTTAGGATCTAAAATATTAAAAGGGATATTCCCATTTGAATCAACAGCTAAATACTTTTTAGTTTCTTCAAATACTGGATCACTGGAAAAAAAACCTTCTTTAGGGTCAACACTTAAACCTAGTTTAATATTCTTTTCTTTAATATAATTTATAAATTGTTTGGGATCTTTAAAATAATAGTTATTAAAACTAAAGCCTGTACGTAATAATTTATTATTAATAGAAGGTCTTATATGCCAATCTTTATCTAAAATTAAAACTGATAAAGGTATTTCGTTTTTAATAAATTGATCGACTAAATTAGTAACTTGTTCTTGAAAATAAGGATTATTTCTCGTCCACCAATTACCTAACGCATAACGAGGAATAAAAGCCGGATAACCCGTAATAGCATAATAATCTTTTAAACAACCAGCAAAATCTCTTAGATAAGCAAATAAATAAACATCAGTTTCATTAGTTTCTCTCGGAACAACACAACCATTTTCATCAATAACCTTATGATTAGAATCATCAATACTAGCAAAACCATCTAATGAATATAAACTTTTACTAAATTGCATATCACCTTTATTATTTTGTAAAGTAATTCCTGGCCCACCAAAATTACGAACTTCTGGATGTTTATAATACCAAATACGATTAGTATTTAAAAGTTCTACTTTTAAATTAGAAGAAGGACTTATTTTAGAACCAATAAATGGTTTATTTTTTATATAAGAAATTCTAACATATTTAGTTACAATTTCTAAAGTTCTAGAGGTTTGATTGACTTTAAAACTAACTGGTGGAGTGTTTCTGAACCAAACTAGTTCAGTTGGTTTATCTAAAAAAGTACCAGTTTCACTATATTCAAATCTAATTAATCGTTCCGTTAAAATGGTAATTCGATATTTAGAACCTTGAATAATATTTTTAGGATCACTAATAGCTTTACTATGATCAAGTTTAAACTGATCTCCTAAATTATACATCAAATCAACCCCTTTCTATTCTTTATATTTCTTCTACTTTAAGAAAATTAGTATGTTTAACTTTCTTAAAAGGATACTCTCCGGTTATAATTATTTTATCACCTTTATTTAAATTTACCTCTTCACTAGCAATTTTAATTGCTTCTTTAATTATTCTATCAAATGTATTTAAATCATCAATTAATACGGCTTTAATACCAAAATATAAACTTAATTGACCAATAGTTTCAAGATTGGGACTAATAGCTATAATCGGACAACTAGGACGAAAACGACTTATTCTTTTAGCTGTTAATCCACTCATAGTTGGTACAACAATAGCTTTACATTTTAATCTATTAGCGCAGTCAACAATACTATGTGATAAAACTCCTGTTATATCTTGTTTTTCGCTTCTAGTAGCTTTATCTAGCAAATCTAAATAATTAATATCTTCTTCAGCTGAACGCATAATTTTTTCCATCATAATTAACGTTTCAACAGGATGCTTACCAATTGTTGTTTCACCACATAAAACAACAGCATCTGCTCCATCTAAAACCGCATTAGCTACATCGCTAACTTCAGCTCTAGTTGGTCTATTTTCTTTTTCCATTGATGATAATAATTCCGTAGCTACAATGCTTAATTTACCAGCTTTATGACATTTACTAATAATCGCTTTTTGAATTCCAGGAACTCGCTCTAAAGCAACCGATATTCCCAAATCACCTCTAGCTATTAAAATTCCTTCACTAACTTTAATTATTTCATCTATTTCTAAATAAGCATCTTCATTTTCAACTTTAGCTAAAATGCCGATATTATCATTATTTAATTCGATTAAAAGATCATTAACTTGTAATACATCTTCCGCGCTAGAAACAAATGATAGGGCTAAATAATCAGCTTTAATCTTATCAGCAAATATAATATCGTTTTTATCTTTTTCGTTTAAAAAAGGTAAATTAAGTTTTATATCCGGAATATTTAATTTCTGATTACTACAAATTGTTCCTTCTTTTATAACTTCGCATAATAAATAATTATATTGTTTATCGATAACTTTTAATTCAACTGCTCCGTCACTCATTTTAATTGTCATATTAAATTTAACTTCATTTATTAAGTTAGGATAATTAATACTAAATTTAGTATTATCACCTACTAAATCTTCTATATAAATACGTATTTTAGAACCTTTTATTAAATATGCTTGATTTCCTATAAGTTTCCCAACTCTAATACTAGGTCCACCTAAATCTACTATAATACTAGTATGTCTTTTTAATTTTGTATCGATATTTTTTATTTTTTTGATAATTTCTAAACAAAAATCATGATCAGCATAATTCATATTAAATCTAACTAAGTCAACCCCATTACTAATTAACTGTTCGAGTATTTCTTCATCTTGACTAGCTGGACCAATCGTTGCGATAGTTTTAGTTTTGTTCATTAGTATCACCTAAATAATATTATACCAATTTTTTACATAATAAAAAAGTTATTTTTATAATTTTCATAAAAAAAAGATTGCCAAAAATATACAATCTTATTATTTTTTAAATCTAAATAGTATTTTAATAAATAAAACAATTTTTATAAATCATTTTTTATCATTAACTGTTATAAACCATTTACCAATATCAGTATCTATAAATTTTTCTATTTCTTCAGTTGTTCTTATGACTTTATTTTTATATAATGGATCACATACTATAAAATGATTATTTTCATAACCAATAATTAATATAGCGTGATAATATTCATTAATTTGTCCAGCTACAATTATAAAATTCCCTGTTTGTATTTTTTTTATTAATAATGCCGTATTAATTTCAATACCATTTACAACCTTTGTTCCACTTTCTTTAGCATATTTCAAATATTCTTTATATTCATCCATAGCTAATTTAAAATTATATTCACTTAATGTTCCTTTATTTTCAAATAAGTGTTTTGATGAATGATAAATTGTTGTATTTAAACCATTTTTTGAAAGATGATAAGCTAAAGCTGAAAAAGGCGTCCCAGCTATATATTTAGAACCATATATTTTATAAAATCTTCTTTCATCATACCAATTAGATTTCTTTATAATGTTATAATATTCTAAAACCATCATCATACATACTACGGCACAAGTGTCACCTCTTTGTTTATATGAGTAAACTTCTTTATCCATATTTTTCGTCCTTTCAGATTAATATTTTGAAAACTGTTATTAATGTAAAACTCTATTTAATTAAAATTTTTATAAAAAAAACTATGAAAAATCATAGTTTCTATATCCAAATACTAAACATTAAAGCTAAGGCACTAAAAAGTAAACCAACTACCCAAAAAGCTTTAACTATATCATTCTCATTATAACCTAGTTTTTCAAAATGATGATGTAAAGGTGCCATTAAGAAAACTTTTTTATGAAATAAACACATTGAAGCTATTTGAATAATACAAACTAAAGTTTCAATAACAAATACTCCAGCTACGACAATTAAAGTAATTTCATGATTAGTTAAAATAGCAATTGAAGCCATAGTTGCCCCTAAACTAAGGGACCCAGTATCACCCATAAAAACTTTAGCTGGATAAGAATTGTAAGCCAAAAATCCTAATAAAGCTCCTGTTAAAATAAAACAGAAAATTGCTATATCTTCATAACCTGAAACCCAATCTGCATTCCAAGCAATTAAACCAAAAGTCATAAACGCAATAGCCGATAATCCTCCAGCTAAACCATCTAAACCATCGGTAATATTAACAGCATTACTACCAGCAACTAAAATAAATAACAAGAACAATCCATAAAACCAACCCATATCAATTTTAATTCCTAAAGTATGAATATCTAAAGCAGGTTGTCCTCCAGTTTTAAGGAAAATGAAGAAGAAAATTAAAGCAATAAATAATTGACCAAATAATTTTTGAATTTCCGTTAACCCTTCATTATTATGTCTTCGAATAATTAAAAAATCGTCTAAAAAACCTAAAATACCATAAGTTACAAAAACAAACAACACAATAAATAGGTTCTCAGAAAAACTCATTTTATCGAAAAGTAATAAAATAATAACCGAAACTAAGGTTGGAATGATAAAAATCAACCCACCCATAGTTGGTGTTCCTTCTTTTTTCTTATGTTTGCTTTCTAAAAAAACACTTACCTTTTGTCCTGCTTTAAGTTTTTTAAGTAAGGGAATTAAAAAATACCCAAAGATTACTGATGTAATTAACCCTATTATGAGCGCTAGCATGGCTTTAGCTAAAATTAACACAAAATCATCTCCTAATTATATCTAATACTATTTTTTTATCATCAAAATCAATTTTCTCTTTTCCAATCACTTGATATTTTTCATGACCTTTTCCAAGTATTAATAGTATATCATTTTTTACAAGCTTTTGTATACCCTTATTGATAGCATTTTTTCGATTTATAACAATTTCGTAATTTTTATTGTCAAGATTTTGTATCATATCATCGATAATTTGTTTAGGATCTTCCATTCTAGGATTATCACTAGTTAAAATAACATAATCAGATAAATCCGTTGCAATTTTCCCCATAAGTGGTCTTTTTTCTTTATCACGCTCTCCACCACAACCTATTATTGTATAAATATTATTGTAATTTAAACTTTTAACAGCACTGATAATATTTTCAGTAGCATCAGGCGTATGAGCATAATCAACAATAATCATATTATCTTTATAATTAATTTTATCCATTCTTCCTATTGGTGGATCTAAAGAAGCTATTATTTGTTTTATTTTATCGATATCAATATTTATAATTTTAAGATAAATAATAACTGATAACATATTATAAATGTTATGTTTTCCAATTAATTTCATCTTAAATTCATTAATTTGATTATTATGTTTAACTAAAAAACTAGTTATATCACCATCTGTTTTATATTCCGTTATTTGATAATCACTACTTGAAAAGCCATAAGTTAAACTATTCTCTTTTAAAAAATAATCTTTATATAAATCATCGTTATTAATAATAGTTTTTCCGTTTTCTTTTAATTTATAAAATAATTTTTGCTTAGCTAAAGCATAATTTTCCATCGTTTTATGATAATCTTGATGTTCTTTTGTTAAATTAGTAAAAATAGCTAAATCGTATAATAAACCCTCCGTTCTTTTCATAGCTAAAGCATGAGAACTAACTTCCATAACAACATGCATATAACCTTTAGCTTTACATTCTAATAAAAGTTCATATATCTCTAAAATGTCAGGCGTTGTATTATTTAAATCGCGAACTTTTTTGTCTAAATAAAACCCAACTGTTCCAATATAAGCACATTTTATATTTAATTTATTTAAAGCTTCATATATTAAAAAACAAGTCGTTGTTTTACCATTAGTTCCTGTTACACCAATCAATTCAATATCTTTTATTTGTTCATAATAATTATCATGTAAATATTTAATTAAATATTCTTTAGTATCTTTTACAACTAAAGTTTCAACATCATATAATCCTTCTTCAACTACTACTTTACTTGCACCTTTTCTAATCGCATCTAGTATATATTCATGACCATCTTTACCGTAACCACGAAGTGCAACGAAAGTATCACCAGCTTTAATTTTTCTTGAATCAGTTTTTATATTCAAAAAAATCACCTCAATGTATTTTATGAAAAAATTCATTTACCGTGATTTTTAACTATAGTTTATTCATCTTTATTAACAATATACTCTAAAACAACTTGCTTATCATTAAAAGGTATTTTTTCCTTACCATAAATTATAAATTCTTCATGACCTTTACCTAAAACTAGTAAAACATCATTATCTTCTAACATATCAACACCTTTAATAATTGCTTCTTTTCGATCTAAACATATTTCATAATTATTATTTTCCAAACCATCGATCATATCATCTACAATATGATTAGGATCTTCATCATGAGGATCATCAATCGTTATAATAGCGTATTTGCACAAATCAGTTACTAATTTTGTCATAATTGGTCTTTTAAAACGATCACGATCTCCTGTACAACCGAAAACAACATAAATATTTCCGGTTGTTATTTCTTTCATTGTTTCAATTATTTTATTAAAAGCATCAGTTGTATGAGCATAATCAATAACAATTATGCTATTTTTATAATGTACGACTTCTAAACGTCCTGGAGGAGTTTTCATTTGAAAAACAGCTTGTTTTATATATTGTTCTTTAATTCCTAATTGATCTAGAATAATAACAGCTACTAATAAATTATAAATATTATATTCACCTATTATAGGCGCTGTTATATCATAAGTATGTTCTAAATATTTATATGTAAATTCTAAACTATCTTTATTTTTTTTGAAATTGATTATTTGATAATCTCCACCAGTAAAGCCATAAGTAAGATTGTGGTTTTGTTCTAATAAAAAATAATCTTTATATGGATCATCATAATTAACAATAGCCTTACCTTTTTCTTTTAATTTATAAAATAGTTTTTGTTTAGCTAAAGCATAATTACCCATTGTTTTATGAAAATCTAAATGATCTTGTGTTAAGTTAGTAAAAACAGCATAATCAAAAGGAATTCCTTCAACCCGGCGATAAGCCAAACCTTGACTACTAACTTCAATTACCATATGACGATAACCTTTTTCATAAGCTTCGATAATCATATCATATTCATCAGTTATCTCTGGACTAGTATTTGGTAAATTACTAACTTTTTTTTCCAAATAAAAACCTAATGTCCCAATATAACCACATTTAACTCCTAAATTATTTAAAGCTTCATAAACAAAAAAAGCAGAAGTCGATTTACCATTAGTACCAGTTATACCGATAATAGTCATTTTTTCTAAATAATGATTATAATGTTCAACTAAATATTTTTCTAAATAATCGCGACTATTAGGAACTATTTCCGTTTCAATAGAATATTCCCCTTCTTCAGCAACTATTTTAGAGGCACCATTCTCAATCGCTTGATTAATATATTGATGTCCGTCACTACTAATGCCTCTTAAAGCAACAAAAATGTCTCCCTTTTTTACCTTTCGTGAGTCTGATTTAATATTTATCATGGTCCACCTCTACATCTATTTTACTATATTTCACCAGTAAACTCAATATTTAAACGTTTTTCTAATATTATTATTGACCATTAATTATTTAATAATCTTAAACTATTTAAAAATGTTCATTTTTATTATAACACTTTTAATTATCAACAGCAATATTTTAAAACATAAAAAAATACGGTAAGCCGTATTTATTCAAATTTGACAGTGCTCGCCCATTTTAAGAAAAGAGTTTCATATTTGTCACGATTATTTTTATCACAAGCAAAGTTTATCAACCAAAAAGCATCATCAGCTTTATATAAACTTGATAAATAGAAAAATGTTTTACCATTAGCTTCATTTTCATATGTAAAATATGTTAAATCATCTTTTGTTTGAATTTCATAGTCAACTTGATTGTTGGCTAAAACAGCTTTAGCATAATCTTCAACAGTTGAGTTTTGATCAATTCCTACTGCACTTAAAGAATCAAAAGTTTCTTTTAAAGCGGAAAATAAAACTTCATCACTTTCAAGATATACGGTTGTAGAAGCTAATGATTTTTCTGTAAATCCTTCATTCATCGTAACTTGTACTCCATTACTTTTATAAGTTTGTTCTTTATTTTCACTACCACACCCTACTAAAACAAAACTCATAAAAACGCATAATAAAAAAACTATTTTCTTTACCATAAATACCTCCTTTAATTATTATATCACGTATAATGTAGATTAGTAAATGAGTAAGTTTGAAACTTATTTAATTTACTATATAATATTA
>CALVXC010000024.1 GCA_944368805.1 uncultured Bacilli bacterium | reverse complement strand
AACAAGTTTTAATGTAAATAAAAACATATTTTTTTTAGAATTTTGGATTATGTACCATTGGGTGTAGGGAAAATTACTCCAGCTCATGATCCTAATGACTTTGAAGTAGGAGAAAGAAACCATTTAGAACGTGTAGTTATTATGAATGAAGATGCTACAATGAATGAACTAACTGGTAAGTATAAAGGATTAACACGTGAAGAATGTCGAGAACAATTAATTAAAGACTTAAAAGAAGCTGATTTGTTAATAAAAATTGAAGAAATGGTTCATAGTGTTGGTCATAGTGAAAGAACTGATGCCGTGGTTGAGCCTTACTTATCAAAACAATGGTTTGTTAAAATGAAAGATATGGCTAATAATTTATTAGAAAGTCAAAAAAACGAACAAACAAAAATTAATTTCTTTCCTTCAAATTTTGAAAAAATATTAAACCATTGGATGGAAGATTGTCATGATTGGTGTATTTCTCGTCAATTATGGTGGGGACATCGTATTCCTGCTTGGTATAAAGAAGATAAAATATATGTTGGATTGCAAGCTCCAAAAGAAGAAGGTTGGGTTCAAGATGAAGATGTTTTAGACACTTGGTTCTCTAGTGCTTTATGGCCGTTTAGTACTTTAGGTTGGCCTCGAAAAACAGAAGATTTAAAAAGATATTTTCCAACAGATGTTTTAGTAACAGCTTATGATATAATCTTCTTTTGGGTAGCGCGCATGGCTTTTTCTTCATTAAAACAAATGAATACTAGACCTTTTAAAGATTGCATTATTCATGGATTAATTAGAGATAAATTAGGAAGAAAAATGTCTAAATCATTAGGTAATGGTATTGATCCTATGGATTTGATTGATGAATATGGAACAGACGCTTTAAGATTTTATTTAATAACTTCATCATCATTAGGAACTGATATTCGTTTTGATACTGAAAAAGTTGCTTCAACTTGGAATTTTATTAATAAATTATGGAATGCATCAAGATATGTTCTTATGAATTTAGATAATTTTGACAATTATACTTTAGATAATTTATCAATTAGTGATAAATGGATTTTAACCAAATTAAATGAAACTGTTAAAACAGTTAGAAAACATATGGACAAATATGATTTTAATGTTGTAGGTGATACATTATATAGTTTTATTTGGGATGATTTTTGTGATTGGTATATTGAATTATCTAAAATAAATATGAACGATACAACTAAATCAGTTTTAATTAAAGTTTTAAAAAGTACTTTAAAAATGTTACATCCATTTATGCCATATGTAACAGAAGAAATATACTTAAAATTACCTAATATTAAAGATTCGATTATGATTAGTAGTTATCCTCAAGTAGATGATTACATATTTAAAACAGAGCTAGATAATATTATTTCTTTAATTAAAAGAATTAGAAAAATAAAATTAGAAAATAACTTAAAAGATTATATTATTACTTTTGATAATGATATCTTATTAAAAAATCAAGAAATAATATCTAAAATTTTAAAAAATGATCATATAAATACTAAAGTAAATCCTAATTACACTAAAATAGAAATACCTTTTATTAATGATATTGTTACTATTTATTATGATGGTAGTTTAAGTAAGGAAGAATTACAAAACATGATAAAAGAAAAAGAACGATTAATGAGTTCAATTGAAAGAAGAAAAAAATTACTAAGTAATGAAAATTATATAAATAAAGCTCCTAAAAAAATTGTCGATAAAGAAAAAAATGATTTAACTAAAGAGGAACAAGAATTAAAAATTATTTTAGAGAAAATAGGTTAAAATAATCTATTTTCTTTTTAAATTATAGTGACATTTATAGTGACATTTATAGTGACATTTATAGTGACATTTATAGTGACATTTATAGCGATATTTGGTACAATTGTTAAGGGGGGGGTTATAGTATTATGATAGGATTATTAGAAGATAAAAGGACTGAATTTAAAGTAAAAATTACAGATAGTCTTGAAAAAGAGGTAATTGCATTTTTAAATACTGATGGAGGGAATATTTTTATTGGTGTTGATGATAAAGGGAATATTCAAAATAATTTAGGAAATATAGATTTGTTACAAAGGATAATAAAAGATAGATTAAAAGACAATATTATGCCTTCAACTTTGGGACTGTTTGATGTTGTTGTAAACGAGAAAGATGGTAAAAAGTATATCCAAATTATTGTTGCAAAAGGTAACGAAAGACCATATTATTTAAGAGGTATGGGGATGACACCTGATAGCTGTTTTGTTAGAGTAGGATCTTCAGTTGAAAGTATGAAGGGAGAAACAATTCTTAATTTATTTTCCAGAAGAACAAGAAATTCATTGAAGAATATAAAATCTCCTAAACAGGATTTAGAATTTAAAACATTGAAGATTTATTATCAAGAAAGTGGTTATGAAATAAATGACAATTTTTTAAAAAAATTAGATCTATATGATGATAATAATGAATTTAATTATATAGCATATTTACTTTCTGACAATAACAATCTTTCTGTGCAATTTGCAAAATATGAAGGTGATAATGTTTATAATCTAATAGAAAATGAAGATTTTGGATTTTGTTCATTGATAAAAATAACTGATAATATTTTAAATAAAATTATGTTAGAAAATAAAACTTATACAAAAATTGAAACTCCAGTTAGAAAAGAAATAAAAATGTATGATTATAATGCTGTGAAAGAATTAATAACAAATGCTTTAGTTCATAATGATTGGTGTAATGGATATACTCCAAAATTCGAAATATTTAGTAACAAGTTAGTTATTTCATCTAATGGTGGAATTCAAGAAGGGGTATCACAAGAAGAATTTTTAGAAGGTTTTTCTAATCCTAGAAATCCAGAATTGATGCGAATTTTTAGGGATTTAAATTTTGTTGAACAACTTGGGACTGGAATACAAAGAGTTTTAAAAACGTATGATAAAAATATATTTGAATTTTTCCCCAATCATATACGGGTAACTGTACCATTTAGTAAAAATGAATTTAAAGAAAACATGATTTCATTATCGAATATCAATGATAAAAAAATTAATAAACTTCAAAATTCTATTATAAAACTAATTATGGATAACCCTAATATTACTCAAGAAGAATTAGCAAGATTATTAGATGTAAATAAAAGAACAATTATAAGAAACTTTAAATTATTAATTGATGAAAAATACATAGAAAGAGTTGGAGCAAACAAGAACGGATATTGGAAAGTCAATAAAAAATAGTTGTATCAGTTAATACAAGATGATATTTATTGAAATTAATAATAATTAGTGATTTTTTGAGTGAGTATTTATAATTAGGTGGTGTAAAAATTATTTCAGTATATTATTTTAATAATTTTGAAATAGGGAAAATAAATGTTTTAGAACACGCGATTATTATGAATGAAGACACTGTTAACGATGAATTAATTGGTAAACATGAAAGGCTAACACTGAAAGAAGAAAAAAATTACTAAGCAATGAAAATTATATAAATAAAGCTCCTAAAAAAATTGTCGATAAAGAAAAAAATGATTTAACTAAATAGGAACAAGAATTAAAAATTATTTTAGAGAAAATAGGTTAAAATAATCTATTTTCTTTTTAAATTATAGTGTAAATTAACAAAAAAATAATTGACTATTTAGACAAGTTTGTGATATAGTATAGATATAAAATAGAAGGAGGAAGGAAGAAGGGTATGAAAACAAACCAAAAAGGTTTCACATTGATCGAGTTACTAGCTGTAATCATTATTTTAGCTATTATAGCATTAATTGCTGTACCAACAATTATGAATATTATTGATAACTCTAGAATAAGTGCGGCAGAAGATTCAGCATATGGTGTTATTTCAGCAGCTGAATTGTGGTATTCAGAATCATTGTTAGAAGGAAATGGAACTGCTCAAGCAGCTGATGTTAAGTTTAATGGTACTACTATTTCGGTAAATAAGCCTAATACTGAAACTACATTGGAAAATGCACCTGAATTTAAGATTAAGGGTACTGCCCCAACGGCTGGGACTGTTAATATTACTGCTGAAGGAGTTATTGCTTTTAAACAAGCTCTTGTTATAAATGGGAAAACATGTACGTTATCAAATTCAATTGTTGAATGTACTGATTAATATTTAATATTTTTAGAAAGAGGAAATGAATATGAAAATAAATAAAAAAGGTTTTACATTAATTGAATTATTAGCTGTAATCATTATTTTAGCTATTATTGCACTTATTGCTGTTCCAACAATTATGAATATTATCGAAAACTCTAGAAAGAGCGCGGCAGCTGATTCAGCTTATGGGTTAATTTCTGCTGGAGAATTATATTATGCAGATCAGTTGTTAAAAAATAGTTCATATAATGGCGGTAGTGTTAATATAACAGATTTAAATCTTAAAGGAACAGCTCCAACAGGAGTAACTACTATAACTATATCAGCAGATGGAAAAGTATCGTTTACTGGAGCTGTATTTAACGGATATACCTGTGCTGCTACAGATAGTACATTAACTAATGGAGAATGCACTAAATCTTAATTAGACTATTTAAACCTCATATTGAGGTTTTTTTATGATATAAATTATTTTATTTTAACTATAATTGTGGTACAATATAGCTGCTTAGGAAGTGATATAGTGAAAATATTAACAACTCCTCGTAATAAAAACGAATTAAACAAACTTCTTACTTATAGTGATGCTTTTTTATTTGGTATTGAAGGTTTTAGTGTCAATTTTGCTAATAATTTTAAACTTGAACAAATAAAAGAATTTAATAAAATTATTAAACAAAATAATAAACAAATATTTATTAGTTTAAACAAAAATATGCATAATAATGATATAAAAAAAGTAAAAGAAATTTTACTATCCTTAAATGAATTAAATATTAATGGTTTATTTTTTTATGATGTAGGTATAGTTAATTTAAAAAACAAACTAAACTTAAATTATGATTTAGTTTGGGCTCAAGAACATTTAACAACCAATTATAATACATGTAATTTCTGGTATCAACAAAAAGTTAAATACGCTTTTATTTCAAGTGAAATAACTAAAGAAGAAATACTAAAAATAAAACAAAATACTAAGATGAAATTAATTGTAACTTTATTTGGATATTTACCAATGTTTACTTCTAAACGACATTTAGTTGATAATTATTTACAAACATTTAAACTTGATAAAAAAGGTTATTACATTCATAAAGAAAATAAAATTTATCCAATTATTGATAATAACGAAGGAACAGTTGTTTATTCAAATTATATTTTAAATGGTTTAGAGGAATATTTAGAGCTTAAAAGTAATAATATTGATTATATCTTTTTAAATAATTTTAATATTGACGAAAAAACATTTTTAAAAGTAGTTTCAAATTATAAAAAATTAAATTCAAAAAATTTAGAAAAAATAAAAGCAGAATTAAATCAACTAATAACCAATACTAGTAAAGGCTTTTTATATACAGAAACAATTTATAAGGTGAAAAAAAATGAAAAATAATGTAATAAAAAATAACAAAATGAATATACTAAAAAAGCCTGAATTACTCGCACCAGCTGGTGATTTAGAAAGATTAAAATGGGCAATTAGATATGGAGCTGATGCTGTATATATTGGTGGATCTTTATATAGCTTAAGAGCTAATGCAACTAACTTTACCTTAGAAGAAATAAAACAAGCTGTAGAATATACTCATAAACATGGTAAAAAAATCTATGTAACAGTTAACATCGCACTACATAATATAGAATTAGATCTAATTAAAGATTATTTAAAACAATTAGATAAGTTAAAAGTAGATGCCATTATTATAAGTGACCCAGCTATTATCGAGTTAACTAAAGATTTGTCTTTAGAAATACATCTATCAACTCAACAATCAACTTTAAATTATGAAGCTATACAATTTTGGAAAAACTTAGGTGTAAGTAGAATTGTTTTAGGTAGAGAAGTAACTAAAGACGAAATTAAAGAAATAAAAAAACACGTTGATATCGAATTAGAATGTTTTATTCACGGTTCAATGTGTGCTTCTTATAGTGGGCGCTGTGTTTTATCTAATTTTCTAACAACTAGAGACGCTAATAGAGGTGGTTGTAGTCAAATCTGTCGCTGGGACTTTGATTTATTAGATCAAGATAAAAAAAATATCAAAGGCGAAAAACCCTTTACTTTTTGTACTAAAGATTTGTCAATGTTAAAATACTTAACTGAAATGATTAATTTAGGCATAACTTCTTTTAAAATTGAAGGAAGAATGCGATCTATTTATTATATCGCTACTGTTATCAACGTTTATCGTCAAGCTATCGATAACTATTTCAACCAAAAATATGAATACAATCCTGAACACGAACACATTTTAAGAAATGTAGCTAATCGTGATTCAATTCCACAATTTTTTGACGGAAACTATGGAGCTAGTGTTCAATACTATAACGGTAGAGAAGAAGTATCTAATCAAGACTTTTTAGGAATTGTGTTAAATTATGAAAATGGTATAGCTACAATTGAACAACGCAACTATTTTAAAAAAGGTGATGAAGTAGAAATATTTGGACCTAATAAGCCATTACAAACCATAGTATTAAAAGAGATTTATGATGAAGATAATAATCCTTTAGAAGTAGTTCGTCATCCCAAACAAATAGTTAAAATTCCCTTAGAAATAAAGGCTTATAAGGGTGATATTATACAAGTAAAAAAAAGTGTTGACAAGAATAAAAAAATGTAGTATCATTTTGTAAACTTAAAAAAACGAGGTGAGAAAATGTCAGATATAAAAGAAGTTTATTTTACCGAAAATGGTCTTAACGAACTTAAACAAGAATTGGAATATTTAAAAACTGAAAAAAGACCTGAAATAATTAATGCTTTAAAAGACGCTAGATCATTAGGTGATTTATCAGAGAATGCTGAATACGATGCAGCAAGAGCTGAACAAAGCGCCGTTGAAAATAAAATTCAAGAATTAGAAGCAATTTTAGAAAAGGCAACAGTTATTAAAAATGTTTCAACTGATAAAGTTTCCATTGGGACTAATGTTAAAATTCAATACATTGATGACGATGATACTGAAGACTTTTCAATCGTTGGCATCAAAGAAGCAGACCCTTTTAACAATAAAATTTCTAATGAATCACCAATTGCTAAAGCAATTTTAGGTTTAAAAGTTGGGGAAACTGTTTCTGTTGATAGTCCTAACGGTAAATACGACGTTAAAGTAGTCGAAATATATTAAGTGCTTAAAGCACTTTTTTCAATTAAACACAATAACTACTTGAAAAAAGATTTTATTTATTATATACTATATTGGTATGGAGGAAAAGATTATGGAAAAGAAAAAAGGAACTATGGAAATTAGTATTAAAATTGAAGGAGAACCTTGGACTGAAGCTTTAGATAAAGCTTTCAAAACAGCTAACGCTAAAGTTAAAATAGATGGCTTTAGAAAGGGAAAAGCACCTAAAGATATATTTATTAAAAAATATGGAAAAGAAGCTTTATATGCCGATGCAGCTGATATTTGCTTGCAAGATGCATATAGCAAAATGCTAGAAAAATTAGGTGATGAACAAATCGTTGCGCAACCACAAATTAGTTTAAATCAAATTGATGATAAAGGAATTGAATTTAATTTCAAATTAACTTTAAAACCAGATGTTAAATTAGGTAAATACAAAGGCTTAAAAACCAAAAAAGCTAAAGTAGAAGTGACTGAAAAAGAAGTTAAAGAAGCTATTGACCATATGCGTAGTCATTATGCTGAGAACATTGTTAAAGAAGGCGCAATTGAAGAAGGTGATATAGCTATTATTGACTTTGAAGGATTTAAAGACGGTGTAGCTTTTGAAGGTGGTAAAGGTGAAAATTATTCTTTAAAAATAGGAAGTGGAACTTTTATACCTGGTTTTGAAGAACAACTAATTGGCTTAAAACCAGGTGACGAAAAAGAAATCAACATTACTTTTCCTGAAGATTATCATAGTGAAGATTTAAAAGGTCAGCCAGTTGTTTTTAAAGTTAAAGTTCATGAAGTTAAAGAAGTTAGTATACCTGAAATTGACGATGAATTTTTTAAAGATTTAGGTTTAGAAGGAATCGATACCATAGAAGCTTTAGAAAAACAAATTAAAGAAAATATTCAAGCCCAAAAAGAAACAACTGCTGAAAATGAGTATATTGATGGTTTATTAGAAGAAGCAGCTTCTCATATTGAAGTAGAAATACCTGATGAAATGATCGAAGAAGAATTACAAAGAATGTTAAAACAATATGAAGAAAACATTAAAATGCAAGGAATTACTTTAGAACAATTTTATCAATTTACTAATTCCGATGAACAAGCTTTAAAAGATCAAATGAAACCAGAAGCAATAAATCGTATTAAATTTAGACTAATGTTAGAAGAAATTGCTAAAGTAGAAAATATCGATCTTGACGATAAAAAAGCTGAAGAAGAAGCTAATCGTTTAGCTGAAAAATATCAAATGGAAAAAGATGAATTTTTAGATAATTTTGGCGGATTAGATATGGTTAAATACGATTATAAAATGCGTCAAGCTATTGAAGTTTTAAAACAAGACAAATAATTGACATCTCTCAAGATGTCTTTTTTTATCTATCTAAATAAAAAAAATACTATATAGAATAACAGTAACTTATAAAACTTTTTGAATATGTTTTAAAAATATTGACACATAAACGTATGTTTGATATTATTAAAAAAGTAAAGGAGGGATTAAATGGTAGCCCATGTTTTAGTTGAAATTCAAGCACGAAAAATGGTTAAAACATTTACATATTTAGTTCCTCATGAATTACAAGATAAAATTCAAATTGGAATTAGAGTTTTAGTACCTTTTAATAACCGTAAATTAGAAGGTTTTGTTTTAAAAATTGATACTAATTTTACCTCTTCATATGAATTAAAAAATATTATTGCTCTAATTGACAATCATCCGGTTATTAATGAAGAAATGCTAGAGTTAGGCAAATTACTTAGTAAAAAAACCTTTACTAATTTAATAAGTGTTTATCAAACAATGTTACCTAAAGCTTTAAAAGCTAAAAGTAAAACCATCATCAATAAAAAATATGAAACATATTTAGTTTTAAATTCTTTTGATAATAATGAAATTACTAGTTCAAAACAAAAACAAATTATTGATTTATTTAAAGATAAAAAGCAAATATTAAAAAAAGAAGCTAATAAAATATCTTCCTCAGCTGTTAAAACCTTATTGAACAAAAATATTTTAATCGAAAATAAAATAGAAGATTATCGCTTAAACGATGATATAGTTAAAGAAGAAAAAAAAGTAGTCTTAAATAACGATCAACAAAACGTGGTAAATAAAGTTTTAAAATTCAAACAAAAATTCGCCCCTTTTTTATTACATGGTGTTACTGGAAGTGGTAAAACCGAAGTATATATGCACATTATAGAAAAAATAATTGCTGAAAAAAAAGAAGTAATCGTCTTAGTCCCAGAAATTAGTTTAACACCACAACTAGTTAATACTTTTCGTAAACGTTTTGGTAAAACTATCGCCATTTTACATAGTGGTTTAAGTGACGGTGAAAAATACGATGAATGGCGCAAAATCGAGAAAAAAGAAGTTATGATTGCAATAGGCGCAAGAAGTGCTATTTTCGCACCATTTACTAATTTAGGTTTAATTATTATAGACGAAGAACATTCTGCAACTTATAAACAAGAAAATAATCCTCGTTATAACGCTATAGAAGTGGGAATGTATCGCGCTAAAAAATATAATTGTCCTATCATTTTAGGAAGTGCCACTCCATCAATTGAAAGCTACACTAAAGCTAAAATGAACTATTATACTTTATTAGAAATGCCTAAAAGAATTAATAATACTTTACCTAAAATAGAACTAATTGACATGAAAGAATCATTTAAACATGGCTATACCGTTTTATCTAAAATAGCCATCGATAAAATAAATGACCGTTTAGAAAAAAAAGAACAAATCATGCTTCTTTTAAATCGACGAGGATATACAACGACAATTAGTTGTCCCAATTGTGGTTATGTTCATAAATGTCCTAATTGTGATATTCCTTTAACTTATCATAAAACATATCACAAAATGACTTGTCATTATTGCAATTATCAAACATACAAAATAAATAGTTGTCCTAAATGTCATAACCAAAAATTATTAGATTTAGGTATGGGAACTGAAAAACTAGAAGAAAAAATTAACGACATTTTTAAAAGTAAAATGCCTAAAATAATTAGAATGGATATTGATACCACAAGAAGGAAAGGTAGTCATGCTAAAATTATTGAAGATTTTAAAAATCATAAATACGATATTTTAATCGGAACCCAAATGATTAGTAAAGGACTAGATTTTCCTAATGTTACTTTAGTTATTGTTGTAAATGGTGATGCTTCTTTAAATATTCCTGATTTTAGAAGTGCTGAGCGCACCTTCAGTTTATTAAATCAAGTAGCCGGTAGATCAGGAAGAGGTAAACTATCTGGAGAAGTTATAATTCAAGGTTATAATATAGATCACTATAGTATGGTATATGCTAGTAAAAATGATTATTTAGGATTTTATAAAGAAGAAATGGCTATTCGAAAAGTATTAAAGTACCCCCCTTTTTACAATTTATGTTTAATTAAATTGAGAAGTAATATAGCTAATACATGTTTAGTTGAAGGTAATAAAATAGTTAAGTATTTAAAAAACCAGTTAACTAATGAAATTATTTTAGGACCTAGTGCTTGTTCTTTACCAAAAATTAATAATGTTTATTATTTTCAAATAATTATTAAATATAAAAAAATTAATAACTTAATTAAACCTTTAGAATTTATTAACAAACAATATTTAATGAACAATAAAATTATTGTTGAAATTGATTTAAATCCAAATAAAATATAGTTATTTCTAACAATATGTGTTAAAATATTAATAGGTGATAGAATGAATTTAGAAGATATCGTAGTAGAAAAAGAACCCAAAATAATATTTATGGGAACACCAGAGTTTGCTGTACCAGTATTACGTGAATTAATAAAAAAATACAAAATTAAAGCAGTTATAACTCAACCAGATCGTAAAAGTGGTCGTGATGGCAAGGTAGTTATGCCACCAGTAAAAAAAGAAGCTTTTGAACATACTTTACTAGTCGTTCAACCAGAAGATATTAAAGAAGAGTATGAAGATATTTTAGCTTTAGAGCCAGATTTAATAATCACTTGTGCGTATGGACAAATTTTACCTAAAGAAATTATTGATTATCCACAGTTAGGAGTTGTTAATATTCATGCCTCTTTATTACCTAAATTAAGAGGTGCGGCACCTATTCATCGTGCGATTATCGAAGGGTATAATAAAACGGGGATTACCTTAATGTATAGTAATACCGCTATGGATGAAGGAGATATTATTTATAGACAAGAAATACCTATTGAAGAAAACGATACAGCTAGTTCTTTACATGATAAACTAAGTTTATTAGGAGCTAAAATGATTGTTGAAGCTCTACCTAAAATACTAAATAAAACAGCTCCGAGAACTAAACAAAATCATGAACAAGCTACTTATGCTTTTGCTATTAAAAGAGAAGATGAACGAATCGATTTTTCTAAAACCAAAAGAGAAATATATAATCAAGTTCGTGGGTTAAACTCATGGCCAGGAGCTTATGCTTTATATGAAGGAAAAATTTTAAAAATATGGCAATGTTATCAAACGAACAATTTTTTTCCAGAATTATTTGATGGTCAAATAACCAAAATTTATAACGATGGAATTGGCGTCAAGGTTAGTAATGGTGAAATTGTTTTAACAGTTGTTCAACCAGAAGGTAAAAAGAAAATGACCGCACTTGAATTTGTTAATGGTGAAAAAAATAAAGGAAAGTTAATTGGTAAGATTTTAGATTAGGAGTTTATAATGGAAAATAATGACGAAAAAAAAATTAGTTATTGGGCTAAATTTAAAGAAATATGGCAAAACAAACGTTATCGTTCGTTAATTATTTTAGGTTTATATATAATCTTTTTCATCTTTGTTTTTATGGTGTTAGGTAGTAGTAATGAAACAACTACTTTACCACCGGAAACGCAAGAAGAACCTAAAACAGCTTTAGAAAATTATCGAGATATGACTAATTATGAATTTGTTTTAGAAATAACCGAACAAAAAGATAGTAACGAAACAAATCATAGTTATAATGGTAAAACAGATGGTGAAGTAACTATAATTAATGATACATACTATCTTAAAGATAACATTATTTATGAAATTGTTGGCGAACAAATAAGAATTTTAGAAGCTACTTTAGTTGAAATAAATTTATTTAAATTAAAACCAGCTAATTTATATGAATTGATTAATTTAGGTGAATTAAATTATGAAACAAAATTTGCAGATGAAAGTATGGAAAAGAGTTATTTAGTACCTTTAAAAGATGTTATTAAAAACTTTAAAGGTGAAGATATAGCTGATCCTAAAACGACGATTGAAATAAAATATAAAGAAGAGAATAATAATATTACATCTATTGAATTAGATTTAAGTAATTATCAAAAACATTACTAT
This sequence comes from uncultured Bacilli bacterium, assembly GCA_944368805.1. Taxonomy (GTDB): domain Bacteria; phylum Bacillota_I; class Bacilli_A; order RF39; family UBA660; genus CALVXC01. The sequence continues at coordinate 5,956 of CALVXC010000024.1, read as the reverse complement.
GAAAATACCGATATATATAATGTGAAAATTACTTATAATAACATAGGAAATGTAGAAACATTAAAACAAGATTATCAAGTTTTAACTAGTAGTTAGGGGTGGGAAGATGGATTTAGTTATTTTAATTATTATTTTAGTTTTAGTTATTTGTTTATTTAAAAAGTTTAGCAGTTTCATTTATATTGTTGGTATTGTTGATTTAATATTGCGTACTTTATCATTAATTGACGCTAATATTAATTGGCCAGTAGTTAATAATTTTATTGAAAAATATTTACCTAGTTCTATTTTAGCTATTATTAATAATAATACAACAGGTGTTATTAATACCCTCGCCATTTGGGCTTATATCATTTGTTTAGGAATATTTATTTACTATGTTTTTAGAACATTCTTAAAAAAAAGATAAGGTGAAAATATGTATGCATATATAAAAGGAAAAGTTACTGATATTGAAAGTAATTACATTGTTTTAGATAATAATAATGTTGGTTATTTAATTTATACATCCAATCCTTATTCATTTGAAATAGATAAAGAATATAATATTTATTTATATCAATATGTTAAAGAAGATGAAATAAGTTTATATGGTTTTAAAACATTAGATGAAAAAAAATTGTTTTTAAAATTAATAAGTGTTAAAGGATTAGGCTGCAAAATGGCTTTACCTATGTTAGCCACTGGTTCGATAAATGGTATTGTTGATGCGATTGAAAGAGAAAATATTTTATATTTAAAAAAATTTCCTAAAATAGGTGATAAAGTTGCTAGACAAATTATTTTAGATTTAAAAGGCAAATTAGCTAGTGATTCTAGTGAAAATAAATTAGTTAATGAAGAGTTAGTAGAAGCGTTAAAAGCACTAGGTTATAAACCACAAGATATTAAAAAAGTTTTACCTAAAATTACTAAAGAAAAGTTAGAAGATCAAATCAAAGAAGCTTTAAAATTATTATTAAAATAAGGGGGGAATATGGAAAGAATTGTAACAAATGAAAAGTTAACTACTGATTCTTTTGAAAAAACGATTAGACCAAGTTGTATTGATGAATATATTGGTCAAACAGAAGTTAAAGAAAATCTAAATATTTTTATGCAAGCAGCTAAAATTAGAGAAGAAGCTTTAGACCATGTTTTACTATATGGGCCACCTGGTTTAGGTAAAACAACTTTAGCTTATATTATTGCCAATGAAATGAATAGTAACATTAAAACAACTAGCGGACCAGCTATTGAAAAAACAGGTGATTTAGCGGCTGTATTATCGTCTTTAGAACCTAATGATGTTTTGTTTATTGATGAAATTCACAGAATTCCTAGGTTTATTGAAGAAATACTATATTCAGCAATGGAAGATTTTACTTTAGATATTATTGTTGGTAATGACTCATCTAGTCGTAACATAAAAATTGACTTACCACCATTTACTTTAGTAGGGGCGACCACTAGAGCCGGTGATTTAACAGGGCCATTACGTGATCGTTTTGGCATTATTTCTAAATTAAACTATTATACCAAAGAAGAATTAACAGCTATTGTAAAAAGAACAAGTCAAGTTTTAGAAAGTCCGATTACCGATGAGGCTGCTTTAGAACTAGCTATGCGTAGTCGTGGTACACCACGTATTTGTAATCGCTTGTTTAAAAGAGTACGTGATTTCGCTTTAGTTGAGGGTAAAAACATTATCGATTTAGACATAACTAAAAAAGCACTTGAACGTTTAAAAGTCGATTCATTAGGTTTAGATGATACCGATTATAATTTATTAAGATCGATTATTGAAAAATTTAATGGTGGACCAGTTGGGATTGATGCTTTAGCTTCATCTATTGGAGAAGAACAATCAACTATTGAAGATGTATATGAACCTTTTTTATTACAAAACGGCTTTTTAAAAAGAACAAGTCGAGGAAGAGTTGTTACCGAAAAAGGTTATCATCATTTAAAGGTAGAATATTATAATAAATAATAAAATTTAGAAAATTTAATATTTTCTTTTTTTATGACATTTTAAGTTTTGTCAATAAAAAATTTTAATATCATTTTTCTTTTTTCAAATAGTTGTAAATCTAAGAATGTTAAAATCTATATAAATAATTTTTCTCATATATTTTTTAGAAATTAACGATTTACAAGTTAATCAATTTACTAAATATATTATACGTGGTATAATGTTAAACACGGAGATGATTTGGATGAAGACTGATGATTTTGATTTTACTTTACCCGAAAAATTAATAGCTCAAACACCTTTAGATAAGCGTGATGCTTCACGTTTATTAGTTTTGGATAAAAAAACCGGTAAAATCGAACATAAACATTTTAAAGATATTATCAATTATTTAAATAAAGACGATGTTTTAGTTTTAAACGATACAAAAGTTATGCCAGCTAGATTATATGGTGTTAAAGAAACTACAGAAGCTGTTGTTGAAATTTTAATGTTAAAAGAAGTTTCTAAAAATACTTGGGAATGTTTAACAAAACCAGCTAAGCGAATTAAACAAGGAACGGTTATAACTTTTGGTAATAATTTATTAAAAGCTAAATGTGTTGAAATTAAAGATGAAGGAATTAGAGTTTTTGAATTAATTTATCAAGGTATTTTAAACGAAATTTTAGATGAGTTAGGTCAAATGCCATTACCGCCTTATATTCATGAAAAACTAGAAGATCAAAGTCGTTATCAAACAGTATACGCTAAAGAAATTGGTAGTGCAGCTGCTCCAACAGCCGGGTTGCATTTTACTAATGAATTATTAGATAAAATTAAAGAAAAAGGTATAAAAATAGTTTTTATTACTTTACATGTCGGTTTAGGTACATTTAGACCAGTTAATGTTAGTGATGTTACTAAACATAAAATGCATAGTGAGTTTTATAAAATGGATCAAAAAACAGCTGATATTTTAAATCGAGCTAAAAAAAATCACCATCAAATTATAAGCGTTGGAACAACCACAACTCGTACTTTAGAAACAGTTATGCATAATTACAATACATTTAAAGAATGTAGTGGTTGGACAGACATTTTTATCTACCCTGGTTTTAAATTTAAAGCTATTGATAAGTTAATTACTAACTTTCATCTACCAAAATCAACCTTAGTTATGTTAGTTAGTGCCTTAGCTGGTAAAGAAAATATAATGAATGCTTATAAAGAAGCTTTGAAAGAAGAATATCGTTTTTTCTCATTTGGCGATAGTATGTTAATTAAGTAGGTGATAAATTGGTAATTATTGTTTTAGGACCAACAGCTGTTGGTAAAACTAAATTAAGTATAGAGTTAGCTAAAAAATATAACGGTGAAATAATAAATGCCGATAGCACACAGATTTACCATGATTTAAATATAGCTACTGCTAAAATAACTAAAAAAGAAATGCAAAATATACCACATCATTTATTTGATATAAAAGATATAAAAGATGATTATAATGTTTTTAATTATCAGAAAGATTGTCGTGATAAAATAAATGAAATAATGAAAAAAAATAAAACACCAATTTTAGTTGGTGGTACGGGTTTATATATTAAAGCTGCGCTATATGATTATGATTTTAAAAAAGAAGGGCATTATGATTTTAGGAAATACAGTGATGAAAAATTATATCAAAAATTATTACAAGTTGATCCCAATAGTAATATTCATCCTAATAATCGTAAACGAATTGAGCGAGCTTTAAATTATTATTATGCTAATAAAGAACCATTTAGTAATAAAAAGAAAACCGATAAAATACTTTATGATGCGATTTTTATTGGCTTAACAACTGATCGCAAATTACTTTATGAAAAAATTAACAAAAGAGTTGATCAAATGGTTACTAATGGATTAATTATTGAGGCTAAACAAATATATGATAGTAATATCAGAACAAAAGCTGTTTTGACCCCAATTGGCTATAAAGAATTATTTCCTTATTTTGAAAAAAAAGATACTTTAGATAATTGTTTAAATAAAATTAAACAAAATAGTCGCAAGTATGCTAAAAGACAATATACTTTTTTTAATCATCAATTACCGGTTAAATGGTTTAAAGTAGATTTTGATGATTTTAATAAAACAATTGAAGAAGTTATAGAATATATAAAAGATGTTAAACATTTTTAACATCTTTTTTAATATCCATAATGACTGGTAAAATTATTGGTTTTCTACCAGTTACATCTAAAATATAAGTTGATAATTGATTAATTATTTCTAATTTTATTTCAGAATAATTAATATGTTTAGTTATTTTAGAATTTATAGCGTTTTTAGATATTTCTTCTAATTCTTTAAGTAGTTCAATATTTTCATTAACTAAAACAAAACCTCTAGTTGTAATATTAGGATTTCCTAATAATTTATTGTTATTAGTATCTAAATTAACAATAACAATAACAATTCCATCATTGGCCATAATACGGCGATCTTTCATTACAGCATTACTTATTTCACCAATTCGATTACCATCGACATATATATCACTTGCTTGAACACTACCAGATTTTCTAACTTTACCTTTATACATCGATAAAACATCACCATTACCTAAAACAAAAGTGTTTTGTCTAGGAATTCCACATACAGTAGCTATATCAGCATGTTTTTTAAGCATTCGATATTCACCATGAAAAGGCATAAAATATTTTGGATTAATTAATCTAATCATTAATTTTAATTCTTCTTCACTACCATGTCCTGAGGTGTGAATATCGCTTAATAATGTATTAGTATATACTTTAACACCTCTTAGATATAACTTATTAATTGTTTTAGAAATACTTAAAGCATTACCAGGAATAGCTGATGATGATAAAACAACAACATCATCATCTTGTAATTTAATTTGCTTATGATTTCCATTAGCAATTCTCGTTAGTGCGGCTAGCGGTTCACCTTGGCTACCTGTACATAAAATACATATTTTATTAGCTGGTGTGTGATTGGCTTCTTCAGCAGTGATAAAAATATCTTTATTTTTAATATAGCCACCTTCAATAGAAATATTTAAATTTTGTTCCATACTACGACCAAAAGTAACAATTTTGCGCTTATTTCTTTTACAAGTATCAACAATATGTTTTAATCGGTAAATATTAGAAGCAAATGTAGCTATAATAATTCGACCATCATGTTTTTTAAAAATATCTTGAAGCGCTAAGTCGACTTTAGATTCACTTATTGACATTCCTGGATTTAAAGCATTGGTACTGTCACTTAATAATAAAGTGACACCTTTTTTACCAATTTCAGCCATTTTATGGAGATTAGCAACCGGACCAATCGGAGTTAAATCAAACTTAAAGTCACCAGTTGTAACAATAGTTCCGTTTGGTGTATGAATACAAATTCCATGTGAATCAGGTATCGAATGAGTTGTTCTAAAAAATTCAACCTCAATATTTCTAAATTTTACTTTGGTTTTTTCCGTATAAACAATTAAATTTTTATATTTTATCGCTTTTTCATCTAATTTATGTCTAATTAATCCTGCTGCCTGATTAGGTGCATATATATAAGGAATATTGACATTTTGTAATAAAAAAGGAATACCGCCGATATGATCTTCATGACCGTGAGTAATAAATAAAGCTTTAATTTTGTTTTCGTTTTTCTTTAGAAACGTAAAGTCAGGAATAACATAATCAACCCCCATTAATTCTCCTTGTGGGAATGTAATTCCCGCATCCGTAATTACAATTTCGTTATTATGCATTACACAATACATATTTTTTCCGACTTCACCTAAACCACCTAAAGCGAAGATTTTCGTATCTGCGCCTTCGAAAAATTTCATAATCTCTCCTTTCTTTAAAATTTCGATTTAACTTCAATAATTATACATTGTTTTTAGCTATTTGTCAAAATATATAAATATAACAAGCTCGTAGTTAGTGTAGAATAAGTGTGGAGATTTTTACTAAAAAAATAAGATTTATAATTTAAACTAATTGTAATCTATAA
>CALVXC010000023.1 GCA_944368805.1 uncultured Bacilli bacterium | reverse complement strand
TGCTCACCATTGACAATATTATAATTACAAAACTAACTGCACAACTATTGTGCACTTCTTATTTTAAAATACAAATTATATCTTATTAATAATGATTAATGGTTAATATTGTAAAAAAAATAATAATATAGTATAATAATAATGGTGATGATATGGAAATTTTTCAATATGTTATTATAATTGCGCTTTTATTAGTTATTGCTTTTGCAATTGTTAGATCTAAACGAAAAGATTTTAAAATCGAAACTAATCGTTTAGTAGAATGTTTAGGTGGTAAAAAGAATATCAAAGATTATGAGGTGAATAAATCACGTTTTATTGTTAATTTACATGATGTATCAAAAGTTAACAAAGATGCCATTCAAAAATTAGGGGCGCAAGGAATTGTCGAAATTGATAATCAATTAAAAATCATTTTAGGCGAAGAAGCTAAAAATTTGAAAAAATATATTGATGAATTAGAATGATGTCAGTTTTTTAACTAAAATTTTTAAAAATAATTAAATGAAAAAATTTAATTATTTTTTTATTTTCTTCAAAATTTGACAAATTTCGACAAAATAATACGATATACTACAAATAGTTAAATTGAAGGAAGATGATTATGAATATTTTTGAAGTTGAATTATTAAATGTTATTTTTATTATCGCACCTTTTACTATATATTTATTTTATGTCGCTTATAATCGAAATATTTCTAAAAAAGAAAATAAGCTTTTTTTAGAATTAGCGCTTTTTTCATCTTTGTATTTATCATTAAAGTATGGTGTTACGACAGTTGGAACAGTACCGATTTTAATTGTTAATATTCCATTACTAATCGCTTTTTGGTTTAATAGAAATTTTAGTAGTATAATTATTAGTATTATTTTAGTTTTATATTATTATACTTATTTTGATTTTAATTTAGCTACTTTAATTTTGGAATATTTATTTTACTATGTATTATATTTAGTTTTTATAACTTATTATAAAAAATCTTTTTTGTTTGCTAGTACTTTTATTTTATCGAAAATGGTTTTAGTTGTTATTCAAGCTAAATATGTTGGTTTAATGGAACTTTTTACTAAAGAACAATTAGGAACTTTTTTAATTAGTATTGGTCTATTTTACTTTAGTGCTTTATTAACTATTTATTTAATAAAAAAAGGTGATGATATAATTAAATATCATATGAATGTAAAAAAATTAGAAGAAAATGAACAAATTCAAGTTTCACTTTTTAAAATAACGCATGAGATTAAAAATCCGATTGCTGTTTGTAAAGGATATTTAGATATGTTTGATGTTAATAATATGGAACATAGTAAGAAATATATTCCTATTATTCGTAGTGAAATTGAAAGAACATTGCTTTTATTACAAGATTTTTTGGCTGTTAGTAAATTAAAAATTGAAAAAGATATTTTAGATATTAATTTATTATTAGAAGATGTTGTTTATAATTTTAAAACGATTATGAAAGAAAAAAAGATAAATTTAGATTTTGTTCTTGATGAAGATGAGGAATTGTTTATTAATGGTGATTATAATCGTTTATCACAAGTTATAATTAATGTTTTAAAAAATAGTATTGAAGCTATTAAGTTAGAAGGAACAATTAAAATTAGAGTTGAAGAAACGGAACGTTTGGTCAAAATTAATATTCAAGACGATGGAATTGGTATTGAAAATATTAGTAAAATTGGTGAACCATTTTTTACAACTAAGAAAAATGGTACAGGTCTTGGTGTACCTTTATCGCAAGAAATTATTAAAGCGCATGGTGGAAAAATTAAATATTTCTCTAAATTAAACCAAGGCACTTTAGTTACAATAACTTTACCTAAAGATTTAAAAGCTATTGATTAGCTTTTTTAATTATAAAAAAACCAACTAAGTTGGTTATAATGATTCTTTATAAATATCAAGATTGTAAGTATGTTCTGTTAAATCTAAATTGTGTAATTGATTAGTAGTAATAAGGAAAAAGTCATAAATAAGAGCATCACTACCATCAGAAGTAACAGGATCGTCCCAAGTTAAATCTAAATGATACCAATCGTTATTATAATTAACTAAATTCCAAACATGATTTGAACTAGCAATTCGGTAATTAGGAATATCCATTTTCCACAAGAAGATAGCCATGGCATCGCTATATCCACCACATATTCCCATACCTTGAATTAATGGTCCATAAGCTGTTTGGGAATTATAATTACCAGATATGGTTTGATTGTTCTCAATTGCGTTTGCTTTTTCGCTATCGTATTTAGTTGTATTAATTATATAATCATGAATTACTTGGATTTTAGTTTCGTCTGACATATCACTAGAAATATAGTTATTCATAATTTCGTCAACTTTTTGATTGATAACTGTTATTTGTTCGTCAGTATAAAGTTTATCAATATCAACTTGAATTTTTCCAAAGCTATCAAAAGTTATTGATAGTTTATTATAACTATTATAAGGATGAACAAAGTTATTAAGTTCTGATAAAGTTGCTTCATCATTGGTAAGTTCTTTAACGTCATCTATGCAATTTTCATATTCGTCTTCACAATAAAAATAGAACTGATCGACACCTTGATCTAGACGAGTATATATAATGTTTAGAATATCTTGTTTATTTCTAGGGAAAAAATCGTCATCAATTTGTAGATAACTATAATTACTTTTTTTAGCATATTCGTTATCTTGATATTCGGTAGTTTCTTTAGGAGCAATAATTTTATCAATAACGAAATCAGCAATTTGTTCATGATATAAAAAACCAAGAACAATTATGGCAGTTATAATTAAAAAACTAATAAGATTTTTCATATCATCACCCAATACTATTATATCAAACATTTTATCAAAAAAAACAATTTAATAAAAAAAATCACAAATAATTGTAATTTTTTAATTTATATTACATCGCATTAACTGCTTTAGTCAAACGTGATTTATAACGAGCACGTGTATTATCTTTAATAACACCATTATCAGTTGCTTTATCAATAGCTTTGAATGCTATTTTTAAAGCTTTATTAGCTTCTTCTTTATCTTTAGCTAAAACAGCTTTTTCAACTTTTTTAATAGCTGTTCTCATTGGTGCTTTATAATAGTTATTTTCTTTATTTTTTTCAATATTAACTTTTACACGTTTTTTCGCGCTTTTGATATTGGCCACGATTTCACCTCCACGAATACATAATAAAATAATTTTAACAAAAAAAATAGAAAAAAGCAATAAAAATAGTGATTTTTGGTAAAAATAACTAATGGTGATAAGATGAGTAAAGAAATAGATTTAGAAAAATACCAAATAAGAACTGATTTAGCGCTTGAAGCTTTAGAAACGCTTGAATCTAAAGATGAGTTTAAAAAGGATGTTGAACAAGTTGATGATATTTTAATTACGAGAGTCTTTATAGATAAGAATGCAAGTAGTAAGATAGGTAAAAAAGTTGGTAATTATATAACGGTTGATTTTGATGACGTTACAGATTATGATAATAAAGAAAAAGTAAAAGATGTTTTTGCTAAAGAGTTAAAACAGATGTTAAAAATAAATAAAATTAAGGATGATGCATCTTGTTTAATTATTGGGTTAGGTAATGATCATTCAACACCAGATGCTTTAGGACCGTTAGTGGTTAATAATGTCTTAGTTACAAGTCCATTATTTGATATTGGGTCTATTAGTCCTGGTTTTCGGAATACTAAAGCTATTTCACCGGGTGTTATGGGGCAAACGGGAATTGAGACTAGTGATTTAGTTATGAGTGTTATTAATTTGATAAAACCTGATTTTGTTTTAGTTATTGATGCTTTAGCTAGTCAATCAGTTGAACGGTTAAATAAAACGATTCAAATGACTGATACGGGAATTCATCCTGGTAGTGGAATTGGTAATAAACGTAAAGAAATTAGTAAGGAAATATTGGGGTTACCGGTTATTGCAATTGGTGTTCCAACTGTTGTTGATGCTGTAACTATTGTTAGTGATACAATAAATTATATGCATAAAAAATATTCATATACAAAACAAAATATGAATAATCCTATTGATCGTTTAATTAATCCTAATGCGTTAAATTATTTGAATAAAGATATAGTTGTTAAAAAAGAGGATAAAACTAAATTATTAGGTTTAGTAGGTAATTTGAGTGATAACGAGGTTAAACAACTTATTTATGAAGTATTAACTCCAATTGGTTATAATTTAATGGTAACTGTTAAAGAAGTTGATTTTATTATGGAGAAATTGAGTGATATTATTGGTAATGGAATAAATAAAGCTTTACATAAGGAAGTTAAAAATTTATAAAAATAATTGTTAAAGTTATAAATTTATGATATTATTGATATATAACAAAAATACATATAGCAAACAAAGATTTAAGACTTTAAAATAATAAAGTAAGGTGTAAGATTTATGGTAAAAAACAATATAACTTTATTAACTAATAGCAACCTAGGGAGGGGGGGCGTTATAGTTATTTAATAAATAACGTTATAATAATATAAATAAAAGTCATAGCAGAATAAACTGTTATGGCTTTTTAGTGTTTTAAAAAATAAATTGTAAGGAGTAAAGGTATGAATAATAATGATTTTAATAATCAACCTACTAATGATTTTTCAAATAATAATCAAAATAATAATTTAAATAACAATCAACCTATTAGTAATAATGATTTTATAATCACTAATCAACAAACTAATAGTAACAATTTTACAAATACTAATCAATCTATTAACAACAATTTTGTAAATAATATTCAAACAATTAATAATGTACCTGAACAAAATATGACTGATAATCAAAATATAAATGCTAGCGACGTATTTGGCGTTGAAGTTGTTAAACCTAAAGCTATTTCTAATGATAATGTAATTAATAATCCAAATAATGAACAAATTAACAAACCAATAAATCAACCAAATTTTAATAATCAACCAACAAATTCAGAAACAAACCAAAATATAACAACAAATAATGAACAAGTAAATAATTTAGAACCAATAACTACTTCTCAGATAAATAACAATTCTCAAGAAAACAATCAAAATAACAATCTTGATTTAGTAAAAGAATTTGTTGGTGAAAAATATAATAAAATATCAAAAAGTTCTTTTTCAATTCCTGCTTTTTTCTTATCTAACTTATATTATTTTTACCGAAAAATGTATTTGTTTGGCTTTTTAATTATTGCGGTAAATACCTTTATACTTAATACTCCATTGAAATTTTTCAGTATAGCTTTTAACGTTGTTTTAGGATTAGTTACTAATAAACTTTATTTAAGATTTTCAGCATCTAAAGTAAATAAAATCGAAATGATGAATAAAGATAAAGATCTAAATGAATTAGCTAAAATATGTGCGAAGAAAGGTGGAACAAGTATAGGAGCAGCTATCGGTTTAACTTTTTTAGCGCTAGTGTTGTCTATTGTCGTTCTTTTAATCTTATCAGTATTAGGAGCTGCAACAATCTTAGGTTCAATGTTTGGTGGATTATTTAAAGATACAACCTCATCTATTCTTAATCAAGCTGATGATGTTTATGAAGGAGTATTATTTCATGACGATAGTAAAGATGCATCTAACTATTTTGTAGTTACAATCCCAGATGGATTTGAAAAAGGCGATTTTGGTCAATTAAGTTATTCATATACTACTAATTCTGAAGGAGTATTTAATAAATGTGAATTCTCTTTAAGTGCTGTTCAAAACTTCTCTAGTCCTGATTCATTAATTGAGGCCATGGCCGAATATAATGAAGCAAGTAATACGGTTAGTAGTAATGTGATCAATAATATTAATTGGACTAGTTTTGTTGTAAATGATGGTTTTGGTACAACAACTTACTATAGAGCAACTGAAAAAGACGGTGGTATATTTTTATTAGAATATGAAATAGAACAAGAGGATGATCAAACAGTTTGTGAACAATATTACAACTCCATAATTAGTTCAATTAGTTATAAATAAATTAGTAATTTAAGGTTACTAATTTTTTTTGACATATTATTCATTCATAATCATATATAATATGAATAAATTAAAGTGGGTGAAAAATATGTTAAAAAAATTTATTAGTAAAAAAAAGAATAAACGTAAATTTAAATGGCGCTACTTAATATATCTATTAATTATCTTTGGAGCTTATCAATTAACATTAAATTTTTTAATGAATAACACTTTAGCCCATTCTAATGAAGAATTTTTAAAAAAACTATTAGCTGATTCTAATCACCATGTTTTATACGAGAAGAACAATCAAAGAATAGTCAATCGAATTAGTACTATGTTATCTCATATGGATTTGACTGATCCTGTAAGTGTTTTAAAAACTAGTTTTGGTTATGAAAATGAAAAAGATAGTGATGAATTAGTATATAATGATGATTATAGTGCTGATGAATTAGAAGAAGTAACAGAATATATTAAAGATCCTAATCCAACTGATGTTACTAATCCTATCGTATATATATATAACACACACCAATTAGAAAACTACAGTGCCAAAAATTTAGAAGTTTATAATATTACGCCAAATGTTATGATGGCTTCTTACCTTTTAAAAGAAAATTTAAATAAATTAGGAATTCCAACAATTGTTGAAGAATCTAATATAACCGAATTTTTAAGAATCAATTCTTGGGATTATAGTGAGAGTTATAAAGCTAGTCGTTTTTATGTTTTAGATACCATTAATAAATATAGTAGTGTTAAATTATTTATCGATTTACACAGGGATGCTGTTAGTAAATCAGTATCAACAGCTACAATAAATAATAAAAATTATGCTAAAGTATTATTTGTTGTTGGATTAGAATATGATAATTATGAACCTACTTTACAATTGGCTGAAAAGATGAATACAATTATTAATAATAAATATCCTGGTTTAAGTAGAGGCGTAATTACTAAAAGTGGTGAAGGGGTAGACGGTATTTATAATCAAGATCTTCATGATAATATGTTGTTAATTGAATGTGGTGGATCAGAAAATAGTATTGACGAAGTTATGAATACAATGGATGCTTTATCTTTAGTAATTAAAGAATATTTAGGAGGATAAAGATGAAAAAAGAAGATCGTCTTAAATTATTAAATAAATTAAGTAAAATGTTTATCTTTTTGCTTTTTTGTTCATTTACTATCTTATATATATCACAAGCAACTGGTCATTATGAATATACTCAAAGGAAAAAAGTTGCTTTAACTGAGGACAAAATCAAACAATTTGAAGAAGATGTTGCTAATGGTAAAGAAATTAAAATAGAAGATTATATGGATAATTCAGAAGTTAATTATCAAAATAAAACCTCACAATTAGGTCTAGATTTATCAGAAAATGTTGGTAAATATATTTCAGTTGGAATTAAGGGGTTCTTTAAACAACTTAACAAATTAGTTGAAGATTAAATACTTTGTTTGAAAAATGGTATTTTTTCTTTTCTTTTTCTTAAAAGATGTTATAATATTACTAGCGAGGGATGTTATGGAAAAATTAATTATAGGATCACATGTTTCATTTAATAAAAAAGATCAACTTCTTGGTAGTGTTAAAGAGGCAATCAGTTATAAAGCAACAACTTTCATGTTTTATACAGGTGCTCCTCAAAATACTAACCGTTGTTTAATTGATAATAATTTAACTAACGAAGCATTAAAATTAATGAAAGAAAATAACATCAGAAAAGAAGATGTTATTGTTCATGCACCTTATATTATTAATTTAGCTAATAAGGGTGAAAAACAAGAATTTGGAATTCGTTTTTTGAAAGAAGAAATTAAAAGGTGTGAACAGTTAAAAATGGATAAATTAGTATTGCACCCTGGTAGTCATGTTGGATTAGGTGAAAGTGAAGGTTTAAAAAATATCGTTTCAGCTTTAAACGAAGTATTAAATGACAATATGAATATTACCATTTGTTTAGAAACAATGGCTGGAAAAGGTAGCGAATTAGGGACTACTTTTGAAGAAATTAAATATATTATAGATCATACTAACTTAAAAAATAAATTAGGTGTATGTTTAGATACTTGCCATATTCATGATGGTGGTTATGATCTTAATAATTTTGATGAAATTTTAAAACAATTTGATAATATAATTGGTCTAAATTATTTAAAATGTATTCATATTAATGATAGTAAAAATTTAATTAATACCCATAAAGATCGCCATGAAAATGTTGGCTTTGGTAAAATAGGCTTTGATGCTTTAATCAAAATAATTTATCATCCACTATTAAAAGAGCTTCCTAAAATATTGGAAACTCCTTATATAAGTATGACTGATAGTGATAAACAAAAAGTTTATCCTCCTTATAAATTTGAAATTGCAATGATTAAAGAAAAAAAGTTTAATCCTAATTTAATTAAAGATATTAGATCTTACTATAAATAATTTTGATATTTTTCTTTAAAGTGAATATATAATTTTTCAGCTTTATGGTAAGTGTCTAAATCCATTTTATTTTTAATTTCATCTAAAATTGGTCTAGGATTACCATAAACTAAAGTATGCCAATCATTTTTTATATATTGAAATATTAATTCAGCTTCTTTGTTTTTTAAATTAATGGAATTTTCTTTGGCAAAATTTTTAACATCATTTAATGTCATACGATTTACATATTCACCAATCAATTTTTCAATCATCATATCACCTAATAATAATATATGAATAGTTTTAAGAATAATGAATGCCAAAAAAAATAAACTATTAGTAAGGAGGAAATTTATGTATAAATTAATGCCGCTTAATTATGAGTATAATGCTTTAGAACCTTATATAAGCGCTTTTACAATTAATATTCATTATAATAAGCATTATCAAAAGTATTTAAAAAAATTAAATGATACTTTAAATAGTTTAAAATATGATTATCGATATAATTTAGTTGATTTAATAACTCATATTGATGAATTTCCGCTTGCTGATAGAGATACTATTTTATATAACGCTGGAGGAGTATTAAATCACGAATTATATTTTAGTAATATATCACCTAATAAAAATAATCAACCTACTGGTAAATTAAAAGAAGCAATCGATAAAAAATATGGTAGTTTTGATAATTTTAAAAATGAATTTATTAAAACATCTGGTTATTTAACTGGTTCAGGTTATACTTTTTTAGTTTTAAATAAAAACGAATTAGATATAATTAATACTAGTAATCAAGATACACCTTATTTATATGGTTTAATTCCAATTATGAGTCTTGATTTATGGGAACATGCTTATTATTTAGATTATCAAAATGATAAAGAAAATTATATATTAAACTTTTTTGAAATTGTTGACTTTGAAGTAATTGGAAAACTATATGAAGAAAATACGCAAAAAAACACATTACAATAAAACTAAAACAAGAAGATATCGTAATATAAAGGAAATAATTGAAAAAAGGTATAATATATTAATTGGAATAATAATTTTTGTAATCGTTGTTTTATTTATAAATTTATTTTATGTTCAAATAGTTAAAAATGAATTTTATGTTCAAAAAATTGAAAAATTAAATGAAAATAATATTGAAGGTGATTCAGCTCCAAGAGGACGCATTTATGATCGAAATCATCGTTTAATAGTTGATAATGAACCAATAAAAACGATTATTTATAAAAAACAAACAGGTATTACTACTAAAGTAGAAATTGATTTAGCTTATCAAGTAGGAGAATTTATCGAGGTTGATTTTTCTGATCTTGAAGAAGAACAATTGCGTGAATTTTGGGTTAAAAAGAACTCCGAACTAGCTAATGAAAAAATAACTGATGAAGAATATCAAGAACTAGAAGAAAGAAAATTAACTAAAGATGATATTTATGATTTGAAATTAGAAAGAGTTACTGACGAAGAGTTAGCTACTTTTACTGATGTTGATAAAGAAGCTATAGCTATTTATTTTCTTATGAATGATGGTTATTCTTATACTGAAAAAGTTATAAAAAAAGATAATGTAACTGATGAAGAATATGCTGTTATATCAGAAAATGCTAGTAAGTTAAAGGGATTTAATGTTAAATTAGATTGGGATCGTACTTATCCTTATGGAGACGTTTTTAGAGGCATCTTGGGTAGTGTTTCATCAAGCGAAAGTGGAATTCCTTATGAGTTAAAAGACTATTATTTAGATAAAGGTTATCAGTTAAATGATCGGGTTGGTGTAAGTTATTTAGAATATCAATATGAAGATATTTTAAGAGGAGAAAAAAATATTTATCAAATTGATGACGATGGTAACTATAAATTAGTCAAAGAAGGTTCAAGAGGTAATGATATTGTTTTAACGATTGATATTGAATTACAAAAAGCTGTCGAAGAAATTTTAGAAGCAGAATTAATCAAAACAAAAAGTGAGCCTAATACTGAATTATATAATCGATCTTTTGTTATTATTACTAATCCTAAAACTGGTGAAATACTAGCTATGGCAGGTAAACAAATAGTAGAAGATGGTGATGGTTATAAAATATATGATTATACACCTGGAGTAAGTACTTCACCAGTAGTTGTAGGTTCGATAGTAAAAGGAGCTTCACATATTGTTGGTTATAATACTGGAGCTTTAACAATAGGTGAAGTTAGAAATGATACGTGTGTTAAAATAGCCGGAACGCCTGAGAAATGTTCTTGGCAATATTTAGGAATGTTAAACGATATTACAGCTTTAAAACAATCATCTAATACTTATCAATTTTATACAGCTATTAAAGTTGGTAATGGTAATTATTCATATAATGCTCCTTTAGTAATTGATTTAAATGCTTTTAAAATTTATCGTGATACTTTTGCTGAATTTGGTTTAGGAGTTAAAACGGGAATTGATTTACCAGTTGAAAGTTTAGGTTTTAAAGGTGAAAGTGAAGTGGCTGGACATTTACTTGATTTTTCAATTGGGCAATATGATACTTATACTCCTATCCAATTAGCGCAGTATATGGGAACAATTGCTAATGGTGGTAATCGAATGCAACCTTATTTATTAAAAAGTGTTTATGATTCTAAAGGTAGTTCATTAACTAATTTAGTTAGCGAAACAGAACCAGTTGTTTTAAATAAAGTTAATACTAAAGATGAATATATGGCTCGTGTTCAAGAAGGATTTAAAGCTGTATTAGAATATGGTGGTACCGGATCTGGTTATATTGACCTAAGTTACAATCCAGCTGGTAAAACTGGAACAAGTGAAAGTTTTGTTGATACTGATGGTGATGGAAAAATAGATACCGAAACAGTTACTAATACTTTTGCGGGTTATGCCCCTTATGATGATCCAGAAGTTGTATTTACCGTTATTTCACCAGATATTTATCATTATGGTAATAATAGTACCTATACTAGTACAGTTAATAAAAGACTTAGTCAGCAAATTTCACAAAAATTCTTTGAAATTTATAAATAATCTGTTATAATATATTAGATGTAACAAAAAGGAGGAGTTTTAGATGGCTAAAAAAGGAGAAAATAGAGAAAGAATTACTTTAGTTTGTACTGTTTGTAAAGAAGAAAACTATCGTACAGAAAAAAATAAAAAAAATACTACTGATCGTTTAGAACTAAAAAAATATTGTTCAAAATGTGGTAAAACTACTACTCATAAAGAAAAAAAATAAAACAGGGAGGTAAAAAGTGGTAAACGTTAATGATTTAAAAAACGGAATGACAATTGGTTTTGATGGTAATATTTATACTGTTATCGAATTTTTACATGTAAAACCAGGTAAAGGACCAGCTTTTGTAAGAACGAAACTTAAAAATTTAAGAACTGGTTCTACTATTGAACACACTTTTAATGCTGGAATTAAAGTTGAAAAAGCAATGGTTGATAAAGTTAATATGCAATATTTATATAGTTCTTCAAATACTTATACTTTTATGAATATGGAAACATTTGAACAAATAGAATTTAATAGTGATCAAATTGGTGATGATGTTAAGTATTTAAAAGAAGGAATTAATGTTGATGTAACATTCTTTAAAGGCGAACTATTAGGAATTGTTTTACCTGAAAAAATTGAATACACAGTTAGTAAAACAGAGCCGGCTGTTAAAGGCAATACAACTAATAATGCTTTAAAAGAAGCTTTTATGGAAAATGGTTTAATGGTAAAAGTACCTTTATTTATTTCCGAAAATGATAAAATTATTGTTTCAACTAAAGACGGAAAATATGATTCTAGAGCTTAAAAGTTAAATTTTAGTTGACAAATAAATAAATAATGATATAATTGAATATGAAAAAGGAAAGCAGAAGATCCACTTCTCACCCGATTACGTATAGTTTTGGGTTTAAAACTTAAGTTTTAATAGTGGATACTTTGTATTCACTTTTTTAGTGGAGGTGTCAGGTTATAGCAAGTAAAGACAAGAATTTGCCTATTAATGAGCAAATTAGAGCAAATGAAGTAATGGTTATTGGACCAAATGGTGAACAATTAGGTGTAAAACCAATTAAAGATGCGCTTACATTAGCTAATTATGCTGGATTTGATTTAGTACTTATTAATCCAAATGGAAAACCAGCTGTTTGTAAAATAATGGATTACAATAAGTATAAATACGAAAGCAAAAAGAAAGCTAAAGAAAACATGAAAAAACAAAGAGAAAGTAATTTGGAAATGAAAGAGTATCGTTTATCTGTAACGATCGATGTTCATGATTTTGAAACGCGTGTTCGTAATTCTTCTAAATATTTAGAAAAGGGTCATAAGATAAAAGTTTCGATTCGTTTTAAAGGTCGTCAAATGGCTCATACTGAATTAGGAAAAGATGTATTACTTCGCTTTGCTGATGCTTTAAGTGAGATTGCTATTGTTGAACAAAAACCTAAATTAGATGGTTATTTTATGACAATGATTCTCGCACCGATAAAAGAAAAGTAGGAGGAACGTTATGCCAAAAATGAAAACCCATAAAGGGACTGCTAAAGTATGTAATAAAAGAAAAAATGATGTTAAAATTGGTCGTCCTGGAAGTAGACACAATACAGGTAAAAAGAATGCAGCTGCTAATAGAAAAAAAAGAAGTGGCTCAACTTTAGCTTCTGGGGATATGAAAAGATTGAAAGATTTAATTAAGTAGGAGGAATAAATATGACTAGAGTAAAAGGTGGAACGATACATCGTGCCCGTCGTAAAAAAGTAATGAAAGAAGCTAAAGGTTTCTTTGGTAGTAAACATAGATTATATCGTACAGCTCATGAACAAGTAATGCATTCTTGGAAATATGGTTATCGTGATCGTAAACAACGTAAAAGAGATTTTAGAAAACTATGGATTACAAGAATTAATGCGGCTTGCCGTGTAAATGGTATTAGTTATTCTAAGTTTATAAATGGTTTATCAAAAGCTGGAGTTACAATTAACCGTAAAATGTTAAGTGAAGTAGCTATTGATGATCCTAAAACTTTTACTAGTTTAGTAGTTTTAGCTAAAGATGCTTTAAATGGTAAAGTTTCTAAAGAAGAGAAAGCTCAAAAAGAAGTTAAAAAAGAAACTACTGATTTATCTAAAATGACAGTAGCTGAGTTAAGAACTTTAGCTAAAGAAAAGAATATTGAAGGATATTCTACTATGAAGAAAGCTGATTTAGTTAATGCTTTAAAATAATCATTAAGTTGATTATTTTTTTATAGATAATTTTTATTCTTAAATTTTTATGTTTTAAATAATACATGATATAATACTTTGTAGGAGGGAAGTCTTGTGAATTTAGAAAAAGAAATAACTATTTTGGAAGTAGATAAAGATTTATTTGAAATTAAATTGAAAAAACTTAATGCATTAAAAGTTGGTGATTTTTTTCAAAAAAGATTAGTATATGATTTTAATCCTAAAATTCCCAATAAGTGGATTAGATTAAGAACCAATGGTGAAAAAACTACTTTAGCTATTAAAGAAGTTATTGATACAAATGTGATAGATGGTACTAAAGAGTTGGAAATCGAAGTTAGTGATTTCGAAAAAACTAAAATGATTTTAGAAGAATTAGGCTATTATCCAAAAAATTACCAAGAAAATTTACGAACTATTTATTTGTTAGATAATGTTGAAATTTCTATTGATACTTGGCCACTTATTCCTACTTATGTAGAAATAGAAGGACAAAGTATAGAAGATGTTATGGCTGTTGTAAAAAAACTTAATATAAAAAATAAAGAAATAACAACACTAGATGTAGAAAGTATTTATAAAGAAAAATATGGTATAGATGTTTTGAAAATAAGAGAGTTAAAATTAAATAAAAAATAATATTCAAAAAATTAGTCTTTTTATTTTATATATAATTTTGATGAGTAGTTTTAATTAACAAAACTTGAATATGTTTTATATGTGTGATATTATTATAAACAAAAGGAGAATATTATGATAAAAACAAACAAAAAAGGTAGTTTAGTAGTTATTTCAGGACCTAGTGGATGTGGTAAAGATACTGTTTGTAATAAACTATTAGATATTAAAGATAATGTTTGGATATCTATTTCTTGTACATCTAGAAAACCAAGAGAAGGAGAAATAGAAGGTAAACACTATTATTTTCTTTCGAAAGATGATTTTGAAAAAAAGATTAAAGAAGATTATTTTTTAGAATATGCTTGTTATAATGATTGTTATTATGGAACTCCTAAAGAACACATAAAAAAACATTTAGATAATGGTGAGGATGTTATTTTGATTATTGAAGTACAAGGGGCTTTAAAAATAAAACATTTAATTAAAGAAGCTTTATTTATTTTTATTTTACCACCAAGTATGAAAGAATTGAAAGAAAGATTAATAAATCGTGGTACAGAAACAGAAGATAAAATTTTAAAACGATTTGAAACAGCTTATAAAGAAATAAATGAATTAAATAAATATAACTATGTAGTAGTTAATGATGATATTAATGAAACAGCTTTAAAAATTGCCTCTATTTTAAAGGCCGAAAAATGTCGAGTTGATCGCATTGAAGAAATTTATTTAGACAATATTGAAGAAAAAATGCATGAAACATTAATGAATAAAAAATTTATCAATAAAGATATTGAAATTTAATTAAAAATATTGTTAATTAAATTTCAATATGATAAAATACAGCAATGAGTTGGTGAATTATGAATATAAACAAAATTATTAAAAACTTAAAGATATATGATTCAACTTTAATTAGATTTAAAGAAGTAGAAAAGAATTACAAATATTATTTAAGATTATTAGATACCTTATCAAAAGAAAATTTAGCTTTGTTTTTGGAAGTGATAAAACAAGAAGAAATTACATATAATCAAAAAATGGAAGGCGAAAGTAATTTATTAATTGAAATGGATAAGTTGGCTTATGAAACTAATTCCATTTCTTATTTAGCTAAAATAATAAATGATAAAGAACCGTTTAATTTGAATAATGTTAAAAAGTTACATCATTTAGTTATTAGAGGAACTATCGATGATAAAATTAAAAATTACGATTATCGTAAACGCAATATTAAAGTAGGGAGAATAGTTGACGGTAAAGAAGTTATATCTTATATACCACCTGAACATAAAGATGTTATCCCATTAGTTGTTAAAGTGTTAAATTTTTTAAACGAAGATGATTCAAAACTATTTGATAATATCTTTTTAAAACCTTTAATTGCCCATGTTCTTTTAGCAATAATACAGCCTTTTGGAAATGGTAATACACGATTAGCGCGTTTAATTCAATACGGTAAGATTTTAGATTTAACGAATCAAAAATATAAAACTAATTTTAAATTACCAACTTTTTATCTTTCGGATAATTATATGAAAAATAAAGGCTATCGTAATAAAATAGGAACATTGGCCAATTCGATGCATAATGATGATTGGGATGATTGGTTTAAATATAATATTATTTTAATCGAAGAACAATTATTTTATTTAAGTAGTCAAATTCCTAAAATAAAAAACAAACGAATTTAAAAAGGAGAAAATGATAAATGAAACTTTTAGAAAAAAGTGTTGATGAAGAATTTAAGGAGAGTATAAATGGAACAATACATCATCTTAAATTAATTAATGAAATAACCAAAAAAGAATATATTATAACTAGTATAGATATAGAAAAAAATGATGTTTTAATTAAATCTATTAATGAATTATGTTTAGATAAAAGTTGGCAATTTGAATTTGCTATTAACTTTTATAATGGAAGATATGGGATAGTTAAAATACCAGCTTTAGAAAATAAAAGATATTTAGAATGTAGATGTGGGGATGATGTTTTATTATCAGAAATATTAGTTATTCACAAACCTACTTATGAAGAATATTTAGAACAAAATAAAATTTACGATCCATCTTTTAACTTAAACATGAATAAACAATCTTCATATTTATCAAACGAAGAATTTACTAAAGCTGTTAATGAAGGAAAAATGAATACATATAGAATTTTATATACATTAGAACCATTTCAAAAAGTAAATAGTTCAAAAAAATATATAAAAAAGAAACTGTAATTAAATTATAAATTATAGTTTTTTAATTTTAAAATAGTATTTTTTTAAATAAATTATATAAATTATCTTGTCGCAAGATTAATTTTTGTGTATTTAATAAAGTGTAAATTATAATTTCTGGAATGATTTTTTTTATGTTTTTCTAGTAAAAACCAGTTTTTTTTGTTATACTATTATTGAAGAAATAAATTGTTTATTTAAAAGAAATTAAACCTAATTATAGATGGTTTTGAATTATCTAATGATTAATTTAAATGTTAATAATACAATGTGAAGTTGGTAGTAGAATAATAAAAAAATAGGAGTGGTAAAAAATGATTAAAACAATCGGAAAAGTAATTGAAGTTTTTATACCAGAACAATATAAAGATGGCAAATTATTAGATGTTATGGACAGAACCAATATAGGATTTAAAGTAATGACTGTTAATGGTATAAGAGAAATTATCGAAGAAGCTGATGAATATAATTCAAAGATTTTGAAAAACGATTTAGTAACAATTACAGAGCAAACAATATCGGGTAAAGATTTTATTGATATTGACTTATATGAAGGTGATGAAAATGATTACTAATGAATTTCAAACAATTGGTTTATATGATCATAATGCTGATAGTTATCGAAAAGTAAAATCCGCATATGAATCTGGAGAAAATGTTGTTGGTATTGTTCATGCTACTGGAACTGGTAAATCTTATAATGCACTTCAACTTGCTTATGACAATAAAGATAAGAAAATTGTATATGTAGTTCCTTCTAATGGAATTATTGAACATATTAAAAAAATAATAGATGATAATCCTAATTTAGATATGAAAAGAGATTTCCCTAATTTAGAATTTAGGACATATCAAAGTTTTATATCATTAGATAGAGATGAAATAGCAAGCATTAATTGTGATTTATTAATTCTTGATGAATTTCATCATATTGGAGCTCCTATATGGGGAGCGAGAATTAACACTATGATAGAAACTCATCCTGATGTTAAAATATTTGGTATGACAGCTTATACAGTAAGAGATCGTGGAACTTCTTATGAAAGGGATATGGCTAATCCTGATACTGATGAATTGTTTTCAAGGAAAATAGAAAGTAGATATGATTTATGTGATGCGATGATAGATGGTGTTCTTCCTAAACCTATATATAAAAGTGCCTATACTAATTTAATTAGTATAGAAAGTAAAATAGAAGAAAGAGTTCGAAAACTTAATGCATCAACTAGTGAGTATCAAGAATATATGGCAATTTTATCAGATGTTAAAAGAAGAATACATGAAGCACCAAGTATTCCTAATATTTTAAGAAAGAGTATTAAACCAAATGGTAAATATATTTACTTTTGCCCTCCTTATTCAGAAGAAACAGCTAATGATATTGAAACAATAAAGAAACAGGCGATTAAGTGGTTTAAACAATTTGTAAGAGAAGAAGATTTAGTTGTTTATACATCAACAAGTGATATGGGAGAAGAGGGAAGACTTAACAGAGATGCTTTTTATGATGATCTTACTTTGGATGGTGAAAGAGCAGATAATAAACTTCGTGTAATGTTTGCAATAAATCAATATAACGAGGGTATTCATGCTCCAAATATAGATGGTGTAATAATGGGACGTGGAACAACATCGGATATTATATATTTTGAACAATTGGGTAGAGCACTATCAGTGCGTGGGAATACAAAAGAAATGTTTGATAAACTAGAAAAGTATTCAGTAGAACAATTAATTGAAATGTGTAAATCGAGAGATATACCAGTTAAAGAAAATACAAGTAAAGAAGATTTAATTGAAAAATTAATTGCTCCTGTGGTAATTGATTTAACTAATAATTATGAATTCATAAAAGAATTAGAAAATAATTTAAGAGATAGAATTAAAGATATACAAGCAAGTGGATTAGGTAGTCATCGAGATATTAAAATAAGAGATGCATCATTTGATATTGAAATAGAAAATCAAGATTTATTTGAAATGTTAAGATATGTAAGTGATAGATTAATAATGACATGGGATAGGCAATATGAATTAGCTAGGGCTTATTATGAACATCATGGAGATTTAATGATACCAAGAGCTTTTAAAACAAATGATGGTTATACATATGATGAAAAAGGTACTGTTAATTTAGGAAGTTGGTTAGGTAATCAAAGGAGCGGCTACGATAGTTTATCAGATGAAAAAAAGGAAAAACTAAAACAAATAGGTTTTGTACGAAATACATATGATTATGAATGGGATAGGAAATATGAATTAGCTCAAGCTTATTATGAACATCATGGAGATTTAATGATACCAA
>CALVXC010000022.1 GCA_944368805.1 uncultured Bacilli bacterium | reverse complement strand
AAAGGTAGATAAAAGAAGTATTATTGAAAAAATGTAAAAAAAATATCAATAAATACTTGACTTTATCTAAAGAGGAATTTATGGCAAAATATAAATGTAAAATATGTGGTTATATTTATGATGAGGAAAAAGAAGGAAAACTTTTTACTGAGTTAGATGATAATTGGACTTGTAAAGCTTGTGGAGCACCAAAACATTTATTTGAAAAACTAGAAGAAAAAGTTAATGAAAAAATCACTGTTAAAAAAGATGATAATTTTTTAGAGTATGATTTAAATTTAAAAAAAGATAGTAGTGAATTTGAAAAAAACATGAATTTTATTCATGAAATTTCTGTTACAAATAAAAGTATTATTGAACCAATGAATACTAGTTTAAAAGTAATTGATTGGACCGATATTTTAATTTTAGGGGCATCATTAAAACATTCACCATTAAATGATGATGAAGACGTTTCAACCAAAACTATAATTGGAAAACACTCTAAAAAACCAATGGTTTTAGAAAGTCCAATTTATATTTCTCACATGTCATTTGGAGCTTTATCTAAAGAAGTTAAAATAGCTTTAGCTAAAGGATCAAAAATGGCTAAGACAGCAATTGGTAGTGGTGAAGGGGGTATTTTAGAAGAAGAAATTAATAATAGCTATAAATATATTTTTGAATATGTACCTAATTTATATAGTGTTACTGATGAGAATTTAATGAAAGCTGATGCGATTGAAATAAAGATAGGACAGGGTACTAAACCGGGAATGGGAGGACATTTACCAGGTGAAAAAGTAACTAGTGAAATAGCTAAAGTAAGAGGAAAAGAAATAGGAAAAGATATTCATAGTCCTTCTAAATTTTCTAATATTAATAGTAAAGAAGATTTAAAAAATTTAGTAAGTGATTTAAGAAAACGTTCATTAGGTCGACCGATTGGTATTAAAATAGCAGCTGGTCATATTGAACAAGATTTAGAATGGATTGGGTATGCTGGTGTGGATTTCGTTACCATAGATGGTCGTGGTGGAGCAACAGCATCTAGTTTAAAAGTTTTAAAAGATTCAGCTAGTATTCCAACAGTTTTTGCTTTATATAAAGCACGTAAGTATTTAGATGAACATAATTTAGATATCGATTTAATTATTACTGGTGGATTACGTATATCAAGTGATTTTGCTAAAGCTTTAGCTATGGGAGCTGATGCAATTGCTCTTTCATCTTCCGTATTAATGGCAGCTTCTTGTCAACAATATCGTCAATGTCATAATGATAAATGTCCAATGGGAATTGCTACCCAAGATAAAAAACTACGTCAAAATTTTGACATAGAAAAAAGTAGTATACGAATTTTTAATTTTTTAAATGTTAGTAATGAAGAATTGAAAATGTTTGGACGAATTACTGGTCATGATAATATTCATGATTTAAATATTGATGATATTGTTACAACTAATCACGAAATTTCTGATTATACTAATATTAAACATGTTTAAATAGCAATTAAGGTTATTTCAGTCGGGTAAAGATTAGAACCATGATATCTTAAATAAAATTTGTAATCAGTACAAAGTTCATAAATCATTTTCGGGATTTTCCATAAATCTTCATTATTATGATAAACAGAGATAAGTAATTTAGGATGATCGTTAATAATATGATTTTGACTACCAATTATAGCTTTTTGTTCAAAACCCTCAATATCAGCTTTAATTAAAGTAATAGGCTGTTTAATATCGTTATCTAAAGTGGTGATTGCAACATCACCATTTTTAGTTGCAATTAATGTATTAGCTGAAGTACTATTTTCATTATTCACTAAATTCATCGTTGTTTTAATATCGCTTACTCCTTTTAATTTAAATTCAATATTGTTTAACAACTTTAAATTTTGTTTTAACACATTAAAAGTTTGGGGTGTTATTTCATAACAATAAATTTTTTTATAACAATCGTTTCCATAATTGTTAATATATGACATGATCGTATCACCAGTATAAGCGCCTAAATCAACAATTACTTCATCATTATTACATTTAACTAAATCTAAATCAAAATAATCATCATATATTTTTTCCTCAACTTGTAAAAGAGTATCAAAATCATAGCAATACCAATTGTTTAAAATAGCATACAGAGTTTTTTTAGAACGATAATCACTTAAGTTTTGATATAACCAGTAAAAATCATCAATATGTTCTTTTAAAGCTTGTGCTTTTTTTTCTATTTCTTCATAATTATTAGTGGCCATATCAAGCGTTCCCCAATAATTAAATTGATTAAAAAAAGTCATTAAGCTTTTTTTATCGTTTTCATTAATTTTGTCGAAATTACTTCTAATTTGATAATATAATTCATTTAGTGTTAAACTTTTTATAGTTGTTACTAGCTCATTAAATTTATAATCGATAATATTCATTAAATTTCTCCTTTCATTAAATTATATTATAATTTTTAAGAAAAATTTTATATTTTTAAAGTATTAGTTATTATGTATAATTTTTTTAAAATTTATATAATAATAATAGGTGATACTAATGAAATTAGCCATAATTATTTTAAAAGATGAAGATAAATTAGAGAACATTTTACATCAATTTAAAAAGGAAGACTTAAATAATTTAACAATTATTAATAGTGATTTTAAAATAACTAATCATAATAAACATAATCGAATTTATAGTTCAATTAGAACATTTTTAGATTACGAAAATGATGAAAGTCGCATTATCTTAAATATTGTTAATACAAAACAAAAAACGACTATGAAAGAAATTTTAAAAGATAATTTAGAAAATAGACAATATATATTTTTTACAGTAGATATTAATGATCTTGAAGGGTTAGAATAATGGATGTATTATTTGATATAACAGTTATTTTATTATTTGGTTTATTTACTTGTAATTTAATTAAACGTTTTAAATTACCTAATGTTATTGGATATTTGTTAGCTGGTATTATAATTGGACCATTTTTAATAAAATTTCTTGATTTTAGCGATTTAGAAAAATTAGATATTTTATCTATGATTGCTTTAGGAATTGTTTCTTTTTTAATCGGAGCTGAATTGCGAATAAATAACATAAAGAAAATAGGTAGTAAACCATTTATAATGTCAATTGTTATTTCGCTTACAACTTTTATTATTGTAAGTAGTGGGCTTTTTATTATTAGTAATTCTCTTGTTCTTTCACTTATTTTAGGAAGTATTGCTTCAGCAACTGCGCCACCAACTATTATGATGATTTTTAAACAGTATCACGCTAAAGGTAAATTAACTAATCATATTTTAGGCATTATGGCAATTGATGATATTACTTCAATTATTTTGTTTGGTTTTTCTTTAATGATTGCTAAAAACATAAATAATGAAATTATTACTTTTAATCAGTGGCTAGATCCTTTAAAAGAAATTTTACTATCATTATTAGTTGGTATAAGTTCTGGTATTGTATTAGGAATAATTTCTAAATATTTTGCTAAGGGAAGCGATAATTTAATTGTTGCTTTATTGTTTATTTTTATTCCAATAATTATTTGTGATTATATAGATTTATCACCGTTTTTAACATTTATTATTATGGGTTTTACTTTTGTTAATTTATTTAAGGTACGTTTAGTTAATAAAATATCAGATACTATCGATTATTTTTCTGTACCTATTTTGTTGATTTTTTTTGTTATAAGTGGTGCGAATATTGATTTTAAATTAATTCCTTTAACTGGTTTAATAACACTAGCTTATATTCTTTTTAGAACTATAGGAAAAATTATCGGTGCTTATTTAGGTGGAAGTTTGGTAAAAAGTGATTTAAAAATTAAAAAAAATTTAGGTTGTTGTTTACTATCACAAACAGGTGTAGCGATTGGTTTAGCTACAACTACTTTATTAGTATTACCTAAAGAAGGTGAAATAATCGTAGCTATTATAATTGTTTCTTCTTTTGTTTTCGATATTATTAGTCCTTTTATTTTAAAAAATCGTCTTAAATTTTTTAATGAAATAAAATAAATTCCATAAATTGACTTTAAAACATTGGTTTATATATGCATAAAATAGTCTATTCTTGTCATAATATTGATGAAGACATAAATAGAAAGGACTGATATAGGATGAAGAAATTTTTATCGATTGCATCTATTACTTTATTAGTAATGTTTTTTACTGGTTGTAATGCAACAAACAATACTATAACTGATGATGTAGATAGAGCAGCTGATGATGTTGAGAATGCTGTTGACAATGTTACTGAACCAGATACAGATAATAATGCAACAGATAATGATACCGATAATAACACAACTAATAATGATGCTACTGATAACGATACAACTAATAATACTACTAATGATGATAATAATACAAATAATACAATTAATGAATAAAAAAATCTTAGAAATTTCTAAGACTTTTTAATTATATAATTCATTTTTAAGTAAATCGATATTTTTATTCATTAATGTAAAATAATCTTCTTTATTATCACGTTCAGTTTCTGTTATATTATCTAAAGGATGAAGTTCTAATAGTTCAATATTATAAGTGTTTTTGAAGTATTGAACAGTTTCATTAACTTCTGCACCTTTTTTAACAAAGATATAATGGATTTGATCATTAACAATTAAATTATGAACATCGTTAATCGTTTTATCGGTTAATTCATCATTTTCATCTAAAGATATAACATTAAAACCATATTTTTCTAAAAATTTAAAAACACTATTACCAACTACTAAAGTTTTTTCATCAGAACTTTCAGCAACTAATCTTATTTTAGCGTCTAATTCAGAAAGTTCTATTTTTAGTTGCTCATAATTAGTTTCAATTTCGTCTTGTAAATAATAGTTTTCAATATATTCAGAAAAACCAGTATCAATATTTTTGGCAATCATTAGTAAGTTAGAAGGATCTAACCATAACTCTTCCATACCGTAATTGTATTCCATACTTAAAGTAGTATCAATGATTTTGATGTTATCGTTATTGTTAACCATTGGAACAACATAGTCTTTTTCTTTACTTAAACCGTTAAAAATATAAAGTCCAGCTTCACTATAATCAGCGATCTGTTTGTTAGTTAAAGTAAAGTTATTAACGTCAACACCATCAGGATAAATACTTTTAACATCACTATTTTCGCCATATAAACGTTCGGTTATATATTCGATAGGATAAACGGTTGTATAAATTTCAATATTATCGAAACTATCACGTCTAAAACAGCCAGTTAAACTAAATAAAACAATACTTATTAAACATACACTAATAATTTTCTTCATATTTACCTCTCCTTTGTGGTACGGGATCATATCCACTTTTACTTAATGGATTACATTTTAAAATTCTTTTAATTGTTAAAAAACTACCTTTTATCGTACCGTATTTTTCTAATGCTTCAATACCATAATTTGAACATGTAGGAATATGACGACAATAATTATGAAATGATCCTGGGATACTTTGATAGATTTTAATTAATTTTATTAATATCTTATGCATTTTTTTCACCATAATAATTATACGATAATTTTCATAAAAAGTAAAATATATCTTAATAAACATTAAGATTTTTGATATAATGTTTACAAAAGGAGACGGTAGAAAATGGAAATTTTAAAAAAACTAAATATTAAGCCTAAAAATATGAAATTATATCATCAAGCATTTACTCATACATCTTATGCTAATGAACATAATAAAACTAGTTATGAACGTTTAGAATATTTAGGAGATGCTGTTTTAGAACTAATAATGAGTGAATATTTATATAATAAAAATGAAGATGAAGGAACGATGACTAAAATGCGCGCTCATTATGTTTGTGAATCTGCTTTGTATGAATATTCATTAAAACTAGGGTTAAATGAATATATTTTGTTAGGTAAAGGCGAATTAGAAAGTGGTGGTCGCTTTCGTAAAGCTATAGTAGCTGATGTTTTTGAAGCTTTTTTAGGAGCTTTATATTTAGATTTAG
Source organism: uncultured Bacilli bacterium (assembly GCA_944368805.1). Taxonomy (GTDB): domain Bacteria; phylum Bacillota_I; class Bacilli_A; order RF39; family UBA660; genus CALVXC01. Next base: position 12,968 of record CALVXC010000022.1, on the reverse strand, counting down.
GTTTAGATACAGTTAAAAAGTTTTTTTATGATAATGTTATTCCAATTATTGAAAGTGAAAAGTTTGATTTCATTACTGATTATAAATCAAGTTTACAAGAATTTGTCCAAACTGATCGTCGTAGTTTAGAATATGTTGTAGTTGATGAACAAGGACCATCGCATAATAAGACCTTTACAATTGTTGTAAAAATTGATAATATAGTTTATGGAATGGGAAAAGCGCATAGTAAAAAAGAAGCTGAACAATTAGCAGCTAAAGATGCGCTTGAAAAAGCTCAAAGAAAGTAGGGATTAAAATGGGAAGAGCATATGAGGTAAGAAAGGCAAGTATTCAAAAAACGGGAGCAGCGAAAGCAAAACTTTATTCGATGTATGCTAAAGAAATATACCAAGCAGCTAAAAACGGTGGTGTTGATATTGAAAGTAATGCTCAATTAAAACGTTTAACTGAACGTGCGAAAAAAGAACAAGTACCAGCAGATATAATTAAAAGAGCTATCGATAAAGTTAATAGTGGTATAGACGAAAATTATGATGCTGTTCGTTATGAAATATTTGGTCCAGGGAATTCAACTTTAATTGTTGATTGTTTAACCGATAACGTTAATCGAACTTTAAGTTATATTCGCCCAGCTTTAAACAAAAATAAAGGTAAAATGGGTGTTTCAGGTAGTGTAGCTTATATGTATGATCATTTGTGCATCGTCGGTTTTAAAGGTTTGTCTTTAGATGAAACGTTAGAACTTATGATTGATAATGGTATTGATATTGATGATATTGAAGAGAATGACAATATTATTATTTATGGTAATCCAACTGATTTATATAAAATAAAAGAAGCTATTAATAGTAGATTAGCTAATGTTAATTTTGAAATAGATGAAATAGTTATGTTACCTAAAGATAAAATTAAATTAAGTGGGGAAGATTTAGAAAGTTTCGAAAAAATGATTAAAATGTTAGAAGAAATTGAAGATGTTCAACATATCTATCATAATGTAGAAATTTAAAGTATATTATTTAATAAATAGGTTATAATATTAATGCCAAGGTTATTTGGCATCTAGGGTTTATCCCTAGTTTTTTTATTAAAAAATTCTTAAGAATTTTACTTAAGAATTTTTTTGAATAATAAATAATTTATTAATTGGAACATTTAAAGCTTTAGAAAACTTTAAAATAACTGTTAAAGAAACATTTTTAAATTCTTTACCAGATTCAATTTGTTTTATATAGGAAGTACTTAAATCGCATTGTTCAGCTAATTGTTCTTGAGTTAGCTGTCTTTTTTTGCGAAAAAATCGAATGTTATTGCTAAAAGTATTATATTGTTGGGCTAGCTCTTTGTTACCTAACATTCTTTTACCTCCTAACTGGTAAAAATTACCAAAATACACTCGCTTATATTTTCTCATAAAATTTTAGCAAAAACAGCACACCAGCAGTGTACTTTTGTGTTATAATGTAGGAAAGGAGGTTTAAGATGTATAAAAAATTAAAAGCAATGCGTTATAAAAACAAATATACAACCAAACAGATGAGTGAGATGCTTGGAATAAGTAAACCTTTTTATTGTCAAATTGAAAATAGAACTCGTCGATTATCATATGATATGGCTGTTAGAATTGCTGAAATCTTTAAAGTTCACCCAGATTATATATTTTATAAAGACCATAAAGGTGAATAATTTAAAAAAAGTTTTTGTTAACCCTTTTGAAAATGAAATAATTGTGATAAACTAATATTATAATGATTGGGGGAATATTTCATGATCAAAATGGGAGTTTTGCCAGCTGATCGTTTTGTTGTGTTTAATAAAACGATGATTAATGAACAAGATAAAAAAATATTAGTTATGTTATATCAACCAATTGTTGGTAGTGATGCAGTAAGTTTATATTTTACTTTATGCTCTTATTTAGATAAATCAGAAAGTTTTTCTTTGGAAAATTCGCATCATATTTTAATGAGCAGTATGCAAACAAGTTTGGAAGATATTATTATAGCAAGAGAAAAATTAGAAGCTACAGGATTATTAAAAACATATGTTAAAAAAGGCGAAGTAAATAATTATATTTATGAAATTTATTCGCCACTATCACCGAAAGAATTTATTAATAATCCCCTTTTAAGTGTATCTTTAGCTAGTAATGTTGGTTCTTTAGAGTATAATAAACTTATTTCTTACTTCAAAATTCCTAGAATTAATTTAGATGATTATGAAGATGTTACATGTCTATTTAATGAAGTATTTGATCCAATTGATATTACTACTTTTAAAGGTGATATTAAAGAAATAAAAAATTATAAAAAGAATAAACTATTAATGGATATTGATGTTAATTTAGATGAATTAATTAGCGAACTACCGGATGATATGTTAGTTAAAAAAAGTGTTACTAATGATGTTAAAGATTTAATTTATAAACTCATTTTTGTCTATAATTTAAATGATGATCAAATTAAAAATGTGATTTTTAATTCAATTAGTTCAAAACATTTATTAGATAAAAATTTACTTAAAGAAAATGCTAGAAAATTATATCGTTTTGAAAATGAAGGACGTCTACCTAGTTTGGTTTATAAAAATCAACCAGAATATCTGCGCAATAAAATAAATGACAATTCTAAAAGATCGAAAATTATTTATATGTTTGAAACAACAACTCCATATAATTTTTTGTGTGCGAAATATCATGGCTCTAAACCAACGAAAGCTGATTTAAAATTAGTTGAATATTTATTAGTTGATTTAAATCTTAATCCTGGTGTGGTTAATGTTTTAGTTGATTATGTTTTGAAAATAAATAACAATAAATTAACTAAATCATTTGTTATAGCTATTGCGGGACAGTGGCGAAAAGCTAATATTAAAACAGTAGTTGATGCTATGAAAATAGCGGAAGATGAATATCATAAACGTAAGAAAAATAAAGAAGTTAAAGCTAAAGTTAAAGAAAATCCTGAATGGTTAGATAAGAATTTAAAAGAAGATGTTGCAACTTCGGAAGAAATAGCTAAAATGGAAGCTAAATTAAGTAAGTTTAGGTGATATAATGAAAACATTAGAAACAAATTTAAAACAAAGAAAAATAAATAAAGTTGATTTATTAGCTTCTTTTTTAGAAGAGTGCGAAGATCAATCATTTGCTGATTTTGTTAGTAAAATAAAATTGCCACAAGAAACTTTAGCTAAATATACATCGCTTTTAAGAAATAGTTGTGATGAGTTTGAACATTGTTTAAATTGTAAAGGGCTACATGCTTGTCAAAATAAAGTAACAGGTTTTGCTTATTTACCTAAAATTAATCAAAATAACTTAGAATTTCAATATAAAGCTTGTCGTTATGAAGAAAAATATTTAAAGAAAACCAAACATTTAGATAACGTTTATTTATTTGATGTTCCTAAAGAAATAAAAGAAGCATCGATGAAAAACATTTATATGAAAGATAAAAATCGTTTCAAAGTTATTGATTGGTTAGATAATTTTATTGAAAATTATGAAAATAATCAACATATTAAAGGTCTTTATTTATATGGTAGTTTTGGTTGTGGGAAAACTTATTTAATTGCTGCTATGTTTAATGAGTTGGCTAAAAAGAATGTTAAAAGTGCGATTATTTTTTGGCCAGAATATTTAAGAGATTTAAAGGCCTCATTTAATACTGATTATAATAGTAAAGTTAATTATATTAAAAGAGTTCCTTTATTATTGATTGATGATATTGGTGCTGAAAGCGTAACAGCTTGGGGAAGAGATGAAATATTGTGTCCGATTGTTCAATACCGGATGCAAGAAAAATTACCAACCTTTTTTACTTCTAATCTGGATATCGAAAGATTAGAAAAACATTTAAGTATCAGTAAAGATGAAGTTGATATTTTAAAATCACGTCGTGTAATCGAACGAATTAAACAACTTACTGAAAAAGAAGAAATAATAAGTAAAAATTTAAGGGAGTAATTTTATGACAGTTACCAATGAAAAGTTAGAAACAAAATTTATAAAAAATAAAAGAGTCTCATTTATTGAATTGCAAAGAAAATTAAAATTAAGTGAGATAGCTTTAAGAAAATCGATTGTTAATTTTATGATTGTCCAAATTAAAAATTTTGATTTTAAAACACCGTATAAAGATAATAAATATTTAAGGAAAACATTGATTTGTTTAAATAAAAAAGGTGAAATATCTTATGAAGAAAAAAAAGAATTAATTAAAGATTTAGAAGTGCTAAAAAAAGCAATATTAGATAAGCTTTTAAATAGTTCTTTAGTTAATCGGCAAAAAGAAGCATTTTGTTTAAATGAAAAATTATTATATGAACTATTAGATGAAGTTAATTATACAATTTTACTTTTTAAACATGAATTTAATCGTTCTAAAGTATCAATTGAAATAAAAGAAAATGAGACAGAATTATATGAACTATTAGATTATGTTATTTTTGTTAATCAAGATATTAATGTTTTCAAAAAATTAATTAAAGGTATTAATTATTTAGATACTAGTTTTAATAACGCGATTGTTTTGAAAGTGATGGATAATTATTTTAATTCATTAATTGGTACTAACGATAGTAATCAAAATTATTGGCAAGAAATTTTGGAGACTTTCTTATTATCATCAAAACAGTATTTAAAATTAGAAGACCTTTCTTTATTGCTTAATAGAATTGAAAAGTTTATTAATAAAAACAAAAAAGTATTAGAGGATAAAAATAGTTTTGATGATATTAAATTGCTTTATAAAAAATTATATTTTCCTGAAAAAAAAGAAATGGATTTAGATTTATTTAAAGAAACAAATAGAATTTTAACATCTTTTCCATATGATGTTTCAAAAGAGATGAATAATTTAGCTTATCCTTTAAAAGAACAGTTTACTGATTTAACTAACAAAGAATTATTATCGATTGATATTAAAGGCGCTAAATTGAAAGAAAATGTTTTTTCGTTTGATTTTTTAGAAGAGGGTTATTTGCTTACTTTATATGTTCCAGCTATTACTTCATATATTAAAAAAGGTAGTTTAATGGAACAAGAAGCTTATCAAAGAGGAATAATGACTTTTAAAAGTGATTTATTTCCAAGAGAATTTTTATATGATAAATGTTCTTTTGAACAAAATAAAGATCGTTATGCTTTTGCTTATGAGTTTTATTTTAATCAAGATTTTCATTTAGTTGATATAAAAGCTAAAAAGGTTATAATCAATGTTGATGTTAATTTGAATTATCAAGATGTTTTGACTTTAATACAAGATAATAGTAATGATTGGGTAAATAAACAATTATTCTTTTTAAAAAGTTTATCACAAGTTCTTACTTGTCCTAATAATACCGATTTTAAATATTTATGGGATTTTATTATTAATACAAATTATATGGGAAATGATAAGGATATTGAAAATATTGTTAATAATTTAACTATATGTGCTAATCAACATATGGCTAATTATTTTGTTCAAAATGATTTGCCGTTTATTTTTAGAAATAATGGTTTTAAAGATGATTTAACTAATAAATTAATTAATAATAATGAATTAATTTATATATTTGATAAATTACAAACAGATTCTTATTTCTCATCTTATAATCAAGGTCATAATGTTTTAAAAAAAGATGCATATTGTCAAATTAGTACACCTTGTCGTAATTACGCGGCTTATATTTGTCAAAGATTGATTGAATTATTTTTAATCAATGACAAAAAAATAGATGTTAATGAAAAACGGAAGTGGGAAAAAGAATTGGAAGTGATTTCAAAACATTTAAATAATCGCTCTAAAATAAATGAAGAATACTTAGATAAATTAAATGGAATTTCTAAAATAAAACGGAGGTAATTATTATGAAAAAACGTTTTCATAATTTAGATAAATTGGATAGTTCACAATATGCTTTAAGCATGAATTGTTTTATTGTTAATTATTTAAAAATTGTCGATGATTTTTCAAGTTTAACTCATGAAAATTTAACTAAAAAAATTAAACCTCTTTTTGTTATACCAGTTTCTTATGATTATGTTAATAGCAATTTTGAGGAATTATTAAATGGAAATATTTTATGGGTTAAAGATTGTCACAATAAAAGTTGTTTTTATGTCAATCCAGATTATTTAAAAGAAGCTATCAAATATGAAAGTTTAAATTTAGAACTTAAAAAAATTAGTAGTAAATCGATTAAATCTTTAGGTGATTTGCAACCAGTTTTAGATATTTATCAAAAGTTAGAGAAAATCGAAGTGACTATTAAAATTTTAAAAGCAAATCATCAATATGGTAAATTAATTATGCTTAAAGAGCATTGTGATATTGAAACAAATTTAAGACAAGTTGGTATTTTTGATCAAAAAAGAAAAGTATTGTCTTTAAGTAAAATATAAAACGTAAATTTTTAAATAGAATATAAAATTTACTTGACAATTAACAAATATGTAGTAAAATTAAGTTATAAATGTAATGATTAGGACACGATTATTGTAAGTGTTTTTACTAGAGAGTTAGTGGTTGGTGGAAACTAATAAAACATACAATAATTACTACCTATGAACAGGACTTGAAAAAGTTTCCCGGAGTTATCCGTTATTAAATTAAGTTAAAATAAGGATGGTACCGTGTTTAAGCACTCCTTTAATACCATTCTTTTTTTGTATTAAATTAAGTTAGAAATTATTAAAAGAGAATATAATAAAATGAAAGGAAGATAATATGATAAATATTAAGGAAAATGAAAAATTGAGTATTTTAAATCATAGTTGTGCTCATTTATTAGCGCACGCAGTAAAACATTTATATCCAAAAGCTAAATTTTGGGTAGGACCAGTTATAGAAGATGGTTTTTATTATGATATTGATTTAGATGATGAGGTAATTAAGGAAGAAGATCTTGTAAAAATCGAAAAAGAAATGAAGAAAATTGCTAAAAGTAATAAATTAATTAAGCGAATTGAATTATCTAAAGAAGAAGCTTTAGATATGTTTAAAGATGATGAATACAAGTTAGATTTAATAAGTAGAATGGATGAAAACGATACGATTATTTCAGCTTATAAGCAAGATGATTTTATTGATTTATGCCGTGGTCCTCATGTTGAGACAACTAAACAATTAAAATATTTTAAATTATTAAAAGTTTCTGGTGCATATTGGAAGGGTGACGCTAAAAATAAAATGCTTCAAAGAATATATGGTGTTTGTTATGAATGTGAGGAAGATTTAAATAAACATTTGGAATTTTTAGAAGAGGCTAAAAGAAGAGATCATCGTAAATTAGGAAAAGAATTAGAACTATTTATGTTTAGTGAATATGGTCCAGGTTTTCCTTTTTGGTTACCTAAAGGGATGATTTTAAGAAAAATTTTAGAAGATTTTTGGTATGAAGAACATACTAAAGAAGAGTATTTATTTATTCAAACGCCGATTATGTTAAATCGCGATTTATGGCAACTTTCTGGACATTGGGATAATTATAAAGAAAATATGTATACATCTAGTATTGATGATAAAGATTTTGCGATTAAACCAATGAATTGTCCAGGAGGAATGTTAGTTTATAAAAATTCACTTCATTCTTATAAAGATTTACCACTACGTATTGGTGAGTTAGGGTTAGTTCATCGTCATGAAGCTAGTGGAGCTTTAAGTGGTTTATTTAGAGTGCGTAATTTTACTCAAGATGATGCTCATATTTTTATGAGAAGTGACCAAATCGAAGCAGAAATTATTCGTTTGATTAAATTTATTGATCGCATTTATAGTGTTTTTGGTTTAACTTATGATATCGAACTTTCAACTAGACCAGAAGATAAATATATTGGTAGTATTGAAATATGGAATGAAGCAGAAGCAACTTTACAAAAAGCTTGTCAAATAGCAGGATCAAGTTGTAAGATTAATCCAGGTGATGGAGCTTTTTATGGTCCTAAATTAGATTTTCATGTTAAAGATGCTATTGGTAGAGTATGGCAATGCGGAACAATCCAATTGGACATGAATTTACCCGAACGTTTTGATTTAACATATGTTGATAGTGATGGTAATAAAAAAAGACCAATCATGTTGCATAGAGTAATCTATGGTTCAATTGAACGTTTTATTGGAATTTTGATTGAACATTATGCTGGTGCATTTCCAACATGGTTAAGTCCTGTTCAAATAAATATTATTCCTGTTAATAATGAATATCATTTAGAGTATGCTAAAAAATTAAAAGAGTGGTTATTAGATAATAATATTAGAGTTGAACTGGATGATCGTGATGAAAAATTAAGTTATCGTATGCGTGAAAGTCAAGTCAAAAAAATACCATATACTTTCATTGTTGGTGATAAAGAAAAAAATGAAGAAATGATAAGTTATCGTAAATTTGGACAAAATGACACAAAAACTGTTTCAAAAAGAGAATTTCTTGATATAATAGAAGAAGAAATAAAAAATAAAAAATAAAAAGGAGGCCAATCATGAAAAAAGAAGTAGTAAGTCAAGAAAGTGATACGGCCCAATTAATGGAAAAAAGAGAATATTTTCAAAGATTTCTAAACAATAATCCCAAATTAAAAAGACAATATAAAGAAGTGCATAAATATTGTAAATTCATTAAAAGAGATCTTGATAATATTCTCTTTAATGAATTTAAAGGTGGTAATTTAGCTGAATTTTTGGAAAGTGTTTTTAGAGATACATTAATTGTTTATTTTACTAAAATGTTAGAATTTGAGAATGTTAATGATTCTAACGAATTATATAATACTTTATATTATCTTTCATTTGAATATATCAAATTAGTTAAAAAAAATGATGAACGTAAAGCTGTTATCGATAAAGCTTTACCAGATTTAAAAGTTATTACTTTCTTTTTTGGTAGTCAGGTTTTAAATAAAGATAGTTTTAAAAAGTTTGATTTTTCAAAAATAACACCTAAAAAAGTTGCTGGTTTTTTGTTAGAAAACAATATTAAAACTTATCAATCTAAAAGTAAAAAAATAAGTAAAGAAGAAAGTGAAGCTACGATTGTTTATAGTTTAATTAATTTATATATGACTAGTGAGTTAGAACGTGTTTTTTTAACTGAACACTTGAAAGACTATGAGACTTTTAAAAAAGATAATTCAGATTTAAAAGAACAAGTACAAACAATAGATAATAATATTCATAAGTTAGAAAAAGAAATGATTGATATTGATATGGATATTGAAAAGATAAATATTCAAATTGATAAAATAACTGCTAAAAACAAAGTTATTAAGCAAGTTTTTTATAATAAAAAGTTAGTTAAATTAGAAAACGATTTGGATTTATTAGAGAAAAAAAGCGATACATTACTTAATCAAAACAAAAACAATAAAAAGAAATTACGTAGTTTAAAATCAAAAATAACTAAATTAGAAAATGAATTTAAAGACAGTTTTAACAAGGAGTTAACAGAATTAAATAATTATTATCAAACTGATTTAATTGTTAATATGGAAGATTTTGAAAATAAAAACAAATTAAAGAAAAAAAGTAGAGCTGTATCAAACGATATTATAAAGCGTTTGGCTAATATTGGTATTGAAGTTAACAGTGATGTTTTTACTTTAAATGATTATGTTAAATTAAAAGAGATGGTTAATGAATATAAAAAGAAATTCTCAAATCGTAATGTTTATCATAACAAAATAGTAGAATTGTTAGACAAATATGGTTATTATTTAAAAAATTAATACGCAAAAGTATTGATTTTTTTAATTTTGGTTAAAAAAAATTTTATGATATAATGGAGAAAATTAGAATTTATTTATATGGTTAAGTAAAACTATAAAGTTTTAAATAATACTTCGGCAGAACTAATATATGAAAGAGTAAATTCTAATAAAGAACATATGGGCTTAACTAACTGGCTAAGTTGTACCAAATGACACGAGATGAGAAAATAGTAAAATCGCTTTATTTTAAAATAAAAATTAGTAATAAACATATTGTTAAAATAATTGAAGAAAAAGAAATTAATAGTGATTTTATTATTGCTATTTCTATCTTAGTATAAGGAAGGTGATTTAATTGGAACATAATAATGTAATAGAAAATAGAATTTTAATATATGAATCAGATAATGCTATTAAAGTTGAAGTTATCTTGGAAGAAGAAAATATTTGGCTTACTCAAGACCAAATAAGTAAATTGTATAATAAAGCTAAATCTACAATTAATGAACATATAAAGAATATTTATTTGGAACACGAATTATTGGAAGCAGATACTATGAGAAAATTCGGAAATTCCGAATTTTCTACTAAGCCAACAAATTATTATAATCTAGACATGATAATTGCTATTGGTTTTCGTGTGAAATCTAATCAAGGTACTAAATTTAGGATTTGGGCTAATGAAAAATTAAAAGAATACTTAGTGAAAGGATATAATCTAAACGTAGAAAGATTTAAAAATAATGATAATGATCCTTACTTTGATGAACTTCTTGATAAAATAAGAGATATAAGGTCAAGTGAAAAAGTTTTTTGGAGAAAAATATTAGATATATATGCAACTTCAGTTGATTATAATCCCCAAAAAGAAATTACAATTAATTTTTTTAAGACAATTCAAAATAAAATGCATTATGCTGTTTCAAATAATACTGCTGCGGAAATAGTTTATAATAGGGTCAATAGTAAAAAGAATAATATCGGGCTGACAAGTTTTAAAGGAGATATGCCTACTAGAAAAGAAACTGAAATTGCCAAAAACTATTTAACCTACGAAGAATTACAGGTTTTAAATCGATTGGTGTCTGCGTATCTTGATATTGCTGAAATAAATGCTTTAAAAAGAAAAACAATGACTATGCATGATTGGATTCATGAATTAGACAGTTTTTTAAAAATGACACATAATGATATATTACATAAGAAAGGAACTGTTTCTCATGAAGAAGCCTTAAAAAAAGCTCATGCGGAATATGATAAATATATGCAAACTCATTTAACTAGAGCTGAGAAGGATTATTTGAAAATTATGAATATAGAACTTAGGGAAATAGAAAAGAATAATTAATAACATTAGGGTTAAATGTATGGAAAATTCACCTAATGATCCAATATATAGATATGATGTCCTAATTGCCAAAAACTATTTAAATGAGAAAGAATTAAAAGATTTAAATAGAATTGTTACTATGTATTTAGATTATACAGAATTACAAGCTGAAAATCATAATGCGATGACTATGAAAGATTGGGTAGAAAAATTAAATACATTTTTACAATTTAATGGAAAAGAAATCCTACATAATGCTGGGAAAATATCTGCTAAGGTTGCACAAGAACTTGCTTATAGAGAATATGATAAATTTAAAGTAAAACAAGATAAATTATACAAATCTGATTTTGATAATTTTTTAAATGAAACAAAAATGATAGAGAAGAGTAGTGATAAAAATGAATAATAGTCATTTAAGTTACGAGAAAATCAAAATGGATTTAGATTATAAAATAGACAATAATAGATTTAATGCAAGAGTTTCATCAATTATATATAATAAAGATAAAACCAAAATATTATTATTTAAGATGAAAGATAGAGATTTTTATATGTTACCTGGTTGAAGAATAGAAATGAATGAGGATAGTTTAAGCGCAGTAAAAAGAGAAATTTTAGAAGAACTTGACTTTGATTTAGAATTTACCCTTTGTTCTATTCAAGAAAATTTTTTGAAATTAAAAAATACTAATATCATGCAATATTGTTTTTGCTATAAAGCGATATATGATGGTAAAATAAATGATGAGAAATTTGTTTGTAAAGATAATAATAGTCAGGTGTTTGAATGGATAGATTTAAATAAATTATCAAACATAATAAGTAAACCATCTTCAACTTGTAAATTGATACAAGACGATAGAAATGATATAAAACATATAATAGAATTTCAAGTGAAAAGAAATGTAGGTAGAAGGAAGTGATTGATATGAATAATGAAAAAATACCAACAAGTGCTAATATTAACTGATTGATACCGATTTATTTAACTCCTCTGAGAAACCTTTGTAAATAAAGGGATTGCGAGAATTTAGACCTTACCCATTTTTCAAAAAACAGCAAAAATTAGTCAAAAATGGCTATTTTTATGGAAATGTTGAATTAATATTTTTAGTTGATACCGCAAGGTAAACCCCCGCTAAATATTATTATAAATTTATAAAGAAAGGAGAATAGCAAATGGCTGAAAAAGGCTTACAAATAACAAATCATGATTTTTTAATATATAGAGATTCAAACAATGATGTTAAAGTTAGTGTAATGTTAATAAACAATGATATATGGCTTACTCAAAATTTAATCGCAGAATTATTTGATGTGGGAAGAAGTACAATAACTGAACATATTAATAATATATTAAATAGTGGTGAACTTAACGAAAATAACACCGTCGGAAAAACCGACGTTGATAATTCTAAAAAACCTGTAAAGATATATAATTTGGATATGATTATTGCTGTTGGGTATCGTGTTAATTCAAAGAAGGCAACAAATTTTAGAATTTGGGCTACAAAAGTTTTAAAAGAGTATATGATTAAAGGATTTACTATGGATGATGAAAGATTAAAAAATCCTAATTACATTTTCGGTGAAGATTATTTTGAAGAAATGTTAGAGCGTATTAGAAATATTCGTTCTAGTGAAAGAAGATTTTATCAAAAAATTACTGATATATATTCTTTATGTAGTGTTGATTATGACAAAGATTCAGAAATAACAAAAGAATTTTTTAAAACTGTACAGAATAAGCTGCACTATGCAATAACTGGTCATACTGCTGCAGAAATTATATATAATAGAGTTGATTCTAATAAAGAGCATATGGGCTTAACTAACTGGAAAAATTCACCTGATGGTCCAATATATAGATATGATGTTGATATTGCAAAAAACTATTTAAATGAGAAAGAATTAAAGGATTTAAATAGAATTGTTACTATGTAT
>CALVXC010000021.1 GCA_944368805.1 uncultured Bacilli bacterium | reverse complement strand
CACAAAAAAGAAAGGAAAACAAAAGGAAGTTTTAGAAAAAATAATACTAAGAAATAAGCAAAAAAATAAAAATAGTTGGAACAATTTAATTTATTTAAAATAAAATAACTAACTATTTTTATTTAACTATTAAATTATAAAAAATTTATAAATAAAATTCATCGATTTCAGTATCACCAGTATTAACCTTGTCATAGATTTCTAACAATTTTTTTAAATTATCTAAAATCACATCATCAGCTATATTATTTTCTTTTATTAAATCTGATAACGAAACAATTCCTAATACCTTATTATCATTTTCAACTATTAAACGTTTAACTTTTTTAAAACCCATTAAATCTAAAGCCTTTTCAATTGTCTCATCTTTATTAATCGTAATAAGATTTAAAGACATATATTCTTCAACAGTATCATCTAATTTAGCCTTATTACTTAAAGCATTGATTACAATATCGCGATCAGTAATTACTCCGATTATTTGTTTGCCTTTAGCAATAGGAATAAAACCAATATTATATTTTTTCATCAACTTTGATATATCATATAAAGTATCTGTAATATTTCCGATTATTAAATCACGCGACATAACTTTTTCTATATTCATAATATCACCTTTTATTATTATAACTTTAAAATAAAATAATATACATCTCATATAATTTATTAGGTGAAATTTATGCGACGAGTTAAATTAAAGAAAAAAATAAAATTAACCTTTGTAAATAAATTAATTATAGTATTTATAATTTTTATAATTGTAATCGTAATTGGTTTTAAAATATTAAATAAAAAAATTTCACCAACCTTAATGAATTATGCTGAATTAGAAATAAAAAGATTATCAACACTTGTTGTTACTAAAGCGGTTTCTAAACATGTTACAGAAGATTTAGATATTGAAAATCTTTTTATTATTACTAAAGATGATAACGGTGAAATTAAGACAATTGATTTTAATTCAGCTTTAGTAAATAAATTCTTAACCACTACAACTAGTAGTGTTCAAGTTAGTTTAAGACAAATAGAACAAGGAGATATTGATACTTTACAATTATCTGATGATGTTGAAGTTGAATTTGAAAAAGATAAACAAGAAAAAGGAATTATCTTTGAAATACCTATGGGAATTGTTTGGCAAAATTCTTTATTATCTAATTTAGGGCCTAAAATTCCTGTAAGATTAAATATTGTTGGCGATATAACTAGCAATATTAAAACGAAAGTAACTAATTATGGAATTAATAATGCTTTAGTTGAAGTTTTCATTAATATGCAAATAGATGAGCAAGTTATTTTACCATTTAGTTCTAAAAAAATATCTATTACTAATGATATTCCAGTAGCTATTAAAATGATTCAAGGTACAGTACCTAATTATTATTTTAATGGATTAGAACAAGAATCACCAATTGTTTCTTTACCTATAGAATAAAAACAAAATATATGGTATACTTTATTTAGAGGTGTACTGTATGTCTAAAAAGCCAGTAACCGTTAAAGAGATAATTGGTTTTTTAAGCTTTGTTTTAATAACATCAATTGGCTGTTTCTTTATTTTAAAAGGTTATGCATTAGTTAAGTTAGATAACGGCTTTATCGCTTCTAGTTATAAACAAGCTCCTATCTATGACGGTAATTTTAAAGAAGTTAAATATTTAAACCGAGGTACCGAAATTAAATATAATGTTAAAGAATATGTAATTAAAGATAAAACTTATTATTTGATGCAATATGAAAACAAAGATTATTATATTGATAAAGAAAATATTGTTAGTAGTAAAAATAAAGTAGTTTTAGAAAAAATCTTATATGTAAGAACTCCTGTAACTATTTATAAAAATACTAATGATAGTGATATTGTAAGCTTTATAAAAAAAGGTGAAGCTATTGAAGTGATTGGTTTTAATCAATTGAATGAAGATGGTAGTGTTGATATGTATAAAATAAAATATCAAGACTATGTAGGTTATGTTTACGGTAAATATTTAGTTAAAGATAAAGATGTAGCTTTATTAAATTATGATGAGACTGCTATCTATCAAATACATAAACAAAGAGAAGATTTTTATGGTGGGGGAAGTGCTGCTACATTAGATTATTATCCAGTTACTAAAGTGGATTTTGAAAATAATGTTATGCCTGATGAAGTAAGAAGTTTATATTTAAATATCGAAAGTCTTACTAATATTGATGAATATATAAAATTAGCTAAAGACAGTAATATTAATGCTTTTGTTGTTGATATTAAAGAAAATAAAGTAAGTGCTTATAAATCAGAAGTTATGAAAGAATATTCTATAACACAATATAATCACGCTTATTATGAAATAGAAGATTATCAAAAAATAATAAAGAAATTAAAAGATAATGGTTTTTATGTAATAGGGAGAATAACCTTATTTAAAGATAGTTTTTATGTTATGGATCATCCTGATAAAGCTATCATTAGTACTCAAACATCAAAACCATATGAACATAATGGTTCTTATTGGCCAAGCCCTTATGACCGTGATGTTTGGGAATTTAATGTTGCATTAGCTCAAGAAGCTGTAACGTTAATGGGCTTTAATGAAATTCAGTTTGATTATATTAGATTTCCTGATGGTATTTACTATTTAGAAAAAGAAAAATTAATTGATTTACAAAATACTTATCAAGAATCAAAAGCTGAAGCCATTCAAAACTTTTTGTTTTATGCAACTGATCAATTACATAAAATTGAAGCTTATGTATCAGCTGATGTTTTTGGTGAATCTGCTCATAGTTATGTAACTTCATATGGTCAATATTTTCCTGCTATAAGTAATGTTGTTGATGTTATAAGTGCGATGCCATATCCTGATCATTTTGATGAACATCAATATAATATTGAACAAATAGTTTGGGAAGTACCTTATAAATTATTAAATATTTGGGGAACTAATTATGTTATGAAAAGACAAGAAGAAATTCCTACCCCAGCTAAATTACGAACTTGGATTCAAGTATATGACGCTATTAAAGATCCATATACAATTTATGATGATACCAAAGTAAGTGATCAAATAAGGGGATTATACAATGCAGGGTTAACTGATGGCTATATGACGTGGAATAGTGCATCTAGTTTAGAAAAATATACAAGTGTTAAAAAGGCTTTTGAAAAGGAGTATGAAAGATGAAAAAATATAAAATAAATGATTTTGAATTTGAATTAATTGAGAATTATAAAGATGGTTTTGATCTAGAAGAAATTAAAAATAAATATACTGATTATTTTGATGATTATGATTATTTGATTGGTGATTGGTCTTATGGGAAATTACGTCTAAAAGGTTTTTGTGATAAGAATAATAAACTGATTAACAAGATAAACGATATTACCATTAAAGATGAATATATAAAAAATTTTTGTTCTTATGAATGTCGTTATTTTGTATTAAAAAAAATAAAGAAGTAGATATTTTAGCTAAAAAATAAAAAAAACTTTGTCTAAAACATAGACTTTTTTTTTAAGCTGTATTATAATAAATAACAATTTTATTGGGAGGTGTTATTTTGCTTAAAACTGATTTACCCGTCATCTTATTAAGAGGCATTGTTTTACTTCCTAATAACGAAATTCGTCTAGAATTTGATAACGAAGTTAGTAAAAATATTATTGATGTTTCAGAACTATTTCATGATAAAGATTTATTAGTGGTTAGTAGTTTCGATCCTTTAGAAGAAAAACCTGATTTAAAAAAATTACCTAAAATAGGAGTAATTTCTCACATTACTCAAAGAATGGAATTACCTAACGGTAAAACTAGAGTAATTATTAAAGGTATTAGAAGAGCTAAGATATATGAATATTTAAACTTAAATCGCGGTGAAGAATTATTAGAAGCAATTGTTTCTAAAATAGAAGATGAAAAAATTGAACCTAAAAAAGAAGAAGTTTTAATGCGTAAATTAATTAGAGAATTAGAACTATCCGTTAAAAAAATTCCGTATTTAAGTAACAGTGTCTTGTCGTCAACCACGAATGTAAATAGTTTGTCAACAATGACAGATCTTGTCATTCCTCATTTACCATTATCTTTAGAGCGAATTAAAGAATATATAAACCAAACTTTAGCTACTAAACGATTAGAAATGATTTTAGAAGACTTATATCGTGAAAGTGAAATGTTTAGTATTGAAAGAGAAATTGATACTAAAGTTAAAGAAGAATTAGATCATAATCAAAAAGAATATCTTTTAAGAGAAAAGATGAAACTTATTAAAGAAGAGTTAGGGGAAGTCAGTTCGAAAGACGAAGACATTGAAAAAATACGTGAATCTATTGACAAAATAAAAGCTCCAACGAAAATAAAAGAACGTTTAAATCAAGAATTACATCGTTATGAAAATTTATCACCGATGTCTCCAGAAGTTAATATTGTGCGCAATTACATTGATTGGCTTTTAGATTTACCTTGGGGAATATATACTAAAGATAATGAAGATTTAAAAAAGGTTAAAGAAAAACTAAATGAATCTCATTATGCTTTAGATAAAGTTAAAACGAGAATTATCGAATTTTTAGCGGTTAAAAAAATGACAAATAATTTACGCAGTCCTATTATATGTTTAGTTGGTCCACCAGGAGTTGGGAAAACATCATTAGCGTTTTCGATTGCTAAAGCAATTAATCGTAATTTTGTTAAAATGTCAGTTGGTGGAGTTAATGATGAATCAGAAATTATCGGTCATAGAAGAACTTATTTAGGAGCTAGTCCAGGTAGAATTATTCAATCGATGAAAAAAGCCAAAACTTCTAACCCTGTTTTTTTGATCGATGAGATAGATAAGATGACTAAAGATATTAAAGGAGATCCAGCTAGTTCTTTACTAGAAGTTTTAGATCCTGAACAAAATAAATATTTTAGCGATAACTATATTGAAGAAGAATTTGATTTATCTAAGGTAATGTTTATAGCTACAGCTAATTATGAAAGTGATATTCCAGAAGCTTTAAAAGACCGTTTAGAAATTGTTAGAATTTCCAGTTATACTGAATATGAAAAATTAGATATAGCTAAAAAACATTTGATTCCTAAAATATGTATAGAACATGGTATTAATCAAAAACATATCAAATTTACTGATGAAGCTATTTTAAATATTATTAGATGTTATACTAAAGAAGCTGGTGTTAGGGAATTAGAAAGACAAATAGCTAACATTATAAGGAAAATTGTTACATCATTAATTATGAGTAATATTAAATTAAATACTTTAACAATTAATGAAGCTAATTTAGAAGGATATTTAGGTAAGAAAAAGTATCGACTTAAAAATAATGATTTTAAAAATAAAATAGGTGTTGTTACTGGATTAGCATATACTTATATTGGAGGAGATACCTTATCAATTGAAGTTAATTTTTATAAAGGAAATGGGAATTTAATGTTAACTGGTTCATTAGGTGATGTAATGAAAGAAAGTGCTCAAATTGCATTAAGTTATATTAAATCTAATTATAAAAAATTTAATATCGATTATAATCTTTTAAAAGATAATGATATTCATATTCATGTTCCTTTAGGTTCAATTCCTAAAGATGGACCTAGTGCAGGTATTACTTTAACAACAGCGTTAATCAGTGCATTAACCAAAAAAAGTGTTAAAAATAATATTGCTATGACTGGTGAAATAACATTAAGAGGAGATATTTTACCGATTGGTGGTTTGAAAGAAAAAAGTATTGGAGCGCATCGTAATGGGATTAAAACAATAATAATTCCTGAAGATAATATTAATGATTTAGATGAAGTTCCAAATGAAATTAAAAACGATATAAAATATATTACAGTTAAAAATTATCAAGAAGTATATAAATATATCTTTCATAAATAAAAAAGTTTAACCATTAGGTTAAATTTTTTTAAAATAAAACAGAAAACAATTCATACTTCCTTACTTTAATTAATATAATTAATTGAAAGTGAGTGATAATATGAAAAAAATAGTTCCTTTTAAGAAAGATATCATTTTTAAAACAAACTTATCAGAAATAGTTAGTATTTCACTAGAACATTCGCTTCATCTAGAGAAAGATTCATTAATTACTGGAGAATTTATTATTAGTGGCGAATATAAAATGGCTGATACTAGTGTTGATACTGAAAAATTTTCTTTCAATTTACCATTTGATATTAATATCGATGAACGTTACTTATTAGATAATATAACAGTTGATATTGACGATTTTTATTATGAAATAGTTAACAATAATGTATTATCAGTAAACATTGAAGTTTTAATTGATAAATTAGAAGAAAAACCAATTGAAACAAAAGTTATCGATGTGCCAACTGATTTGGAAAAACAAACATTCACATTAGAACCTGAACCAATTAGAGAAGTTGAAACAGAAACAATTAAAGAAATTGAAGAAAATTTAGAAGAACAAAGACCAGTAATAAATAACGAAACAATCAGTACTATTTTTGATGACTTTGATGAAAGTAGAGAAACTTACGCCACTTATCAAGTTTATATTGTTAGAGAAAATGATTCATTAGAAACTATTTTACAAAAATATGAAATAAGTAAAGATGAATTAGAAAAATATAACGATTTAAATGAATTAAAGATAGGTGATAAAATAATTATTCCACAAACTAATGCGCAAAATCAGTGATTTTTTAAAAGGAAAAGGTTTAAACCCCCTTCGTTATGAGATAAGAGGGAAAGTTATGATTATCGAAACTGATGAAGGAAAATTTGTTATTAAAGAAAAAAATCGACAAACTAATAACAATCCCATTTTTTCTTATTTAGATTCAAGAAATTTCAACTATTATCCTAAAATTATAACAACAGAAAATGATGATTATGAAATGACTGAATATATAGATGAAGTAGAAATGCCCAAAGAACAAAAAATGGTTGATTTAATTGATCTAGTAAGTTTATTACACAATAAAACAACACATTATAAAGAAATTGATGAAGAAGATTATAAAAAAATATATGAAGATATTGATAATAATATTAAATATTTATCAAGTTATTATAACGATATAATGACTATCATTGAATCAAAAGTATTTATGAGCCCAGCTGAATATTTATTTGCACGAAACGTATCTAAAATCTATGGTGCTTTAAACTTCTGTCAAGGTGAATTAGAAAAATGGAAAAACATCATGGAAACGAAAAAAAAACAACGATTTGTTGTTTTACATAACAATTTAGATATTGATCATTTTATTCGTAATAAAAATTCCTATTTAATTAGTTGGGATAAAGCTAAAATAGATTTACCTATTTTTGATTTATATAAATTATATAAACGTCATGGATTAGATTATGACTTTGAAGAAATTTTAAAACATTACGAACATTCTTATCCATTATTAGAAGAAGAAAGAAAACTTTTATTTATTTTGATTTCTTTACCTGATAAAATAGAATTTAATAAACGAGAATATGAGATGTGTAAAATTATTTCTCATCAAATAGATATGCTTTATAAAACCGAAAAAATTATGTCACCACATTATACGAAAGATCGAAAAGAGAATAACCAACATAAAAATGAAAATTAAAACGATATTAAAACGCGTTACTAAAAATAAAGTTAAAATTATTTGATAAATAAGCAAAATCGAACATATAAATAAACATATAAACCATTTTCCTCGTCCAAACCACCAATTGTTACACATATCAATCACCTATAATAGGTTATTCAAAATTGTTAGTTTTGGTTGGGTAAAAGGCTATTTTGTAGTCTTTTTAAATTGTATTAGATTATTTAGGCTTAAGACATACTAAAATGAGGTCATTTATGTAATAGTTTTCTTTCGGTTGAATAAAACTTAAGTGTTGAAATTAGCTAAACAGTTTCAAAGTATAATATATTCGAAATATTGTTCAAATATTAAAAAAATATATATAGGATTGATTTAACTGGCATTTTAATAGGAAGAATGAAGAATAACTCATGTAGTTTTGAAAAAAATTAGAAAAGAAGGAGATTAAAAATTAGAATCTTTTTTCATGTTTTGATTTATTGAACTATTAGTCCGAAAAAATATATTAATTTTAAACAAAAATTTATTAAAAATACAAAATTTACTAAAAATACTTGACACACTTTTTTTTATATGGTAGTATTATTTCAATATTCAAATTTTGATGGACTATTTAACTATATTATTTAAATGGTTTTGGGGTGGTTTGTATGAAAAGAAGTATGCAAAAAATTAACGAAATGATTTGTAATTTTGATTTAATATGTTTTATTATATTAGATATTTTTGATATGTTTCTTAAAGGCGGTAATCAATTAGCGTAATGCGTTTGTTGATTGCTGTTTTTTTGTAATATTGGAGGTGAGATTTTGAGTAATATTACGTATGAAGATTTAATAAAAAAAGTAGGCTTATATGATTTAAGTGCAGTTTCAGAAATAAAAAAAGCCTATCAATATGCATCGATTTTACATGAAGGGCAATTTAGGCAAAGTGGAGATCCCTATATAACACATCCTTTAAACGTTGCTTATATATTAGCTGAAATGCATGCTGATAAAGATACTATATGTACAGGACTTCTACATGATGTTTTAGAAGATACAAATACAACAGAAAAAGATATAGCTGATAATTTTAATAATACAGTTGCTTCTTTAGTCGATGGCGTTACTAAAATTTCTAAAATGAATTTTTCAAGCAAACAGGACCAACATCTAGCTAATACTAGAAAAATAATTACAGGAATAACCGAAGATGTTAGAATTGTTATTATTAAGTTAGCTGATAGACTTCACAACATGAGAACTTTAGGTTTTAAGAGTGAATTTAAACAAAAAGAAAATGCTTTAGAAACAATGGAAATATTTGTTCCACTTGCTTATTATATAGGAGCTTACCGAATAAAAAGTGAGTTAGAAGATTTATCGCTTAAATATTTAAAACCGGATCAATATAAAGATATTGAAGAAAAAAGATTAAAAGTGGAAAATAGTAGTAGTAATTTTTTAAATGAAATGTTATTAACAATTAATAAACTTTTGGAAGATAAAGGAATAACTAATAATATAAAAATAAGAGTTAAAAATATATATGGAATTTTTAAGAAAATAAATGAAGGTTATAAAATGGCTGATATTCATGATTTGTTATCTTTAAAAATAATGGTTGATAATATAAGTGATTGTTATCAAACTTTAGGATTAGTGCATTCCAAATATCCACCAATTAATAGTAAATTTAAAGATTATATTTGTAATCCGAAAACTAATATGTATAAGTCACTTCACACAACTGTGTTTGGTGAAGATGATAGATTAGTTCAAACACAGATAAGAACTACTGAAATGGATAAAATTGCTTCATTTGGATTGACAACCTATTGGAATATTAATAAAGATAAAGCAAGAGATATTATGCAAGAGGAATTAAAAAAGAAATATCAATTTTTTAAATCACTTATCGAAATTGATACTATGTTTGGTGATAATCAGGAATTTGTTTTTCAAATAAAAAAGGAACTTTTTGCTGATAAAGTATATGTTTATACAACAAAAGGAGATATAGTAGAATTACCTAAAGGATCCACAGTAATTGATTTTGCTTATAAAGTTCATACTGATATTGGAAATACAATGATCGCAGCTATAGTTAATGATGAAGTTGTTACATTAGAATATCAGTTGAAAAATAAGGATAGAGTTAGGATAATTACAGATGATTTGTCTTTTGGACCAAGAGAAGATTGGATTGATAAGACACAGACAAGTTTAGCAAAAAGAAAAATTAAAGAATTTAATAAAAAATGAGTTTATAGAGAGCTTATAAAAAACTATAAAGGAGGTGATTGGATGAGAATGTTGAGAAGAAAATTTAATCGTAAATTAGACATGTTAAGTACGGTTTAGTGTGATGGCCCTACAATAGGGCCTCTAAAATTTTAGATATGGAGGAAAGATATGGATGAAAATATAAAGCATAAAATAATTCCTGAAGAATGGAAATCAAATATAGATGAAATATTGGAACAACAATTATTTGATGCAAATAGGTATTTTGCTACTATTAATCCTGAAATAAATAGATTAATAAAATTACAACATTTAAAACAACCGGTTGATTTTTTGAATGATTTGAAAAGTAGATGGATATGGCATAATCATTTTTATGAAGAACTTTTAGAGCCAGCATTAGATAATTTAATTAAAAATGAATATTATGAATTAACAGAAAATGAAATAGATGAATTAATTGAAGTTTATCAAGTGATGAGTTTAGTTGATCAAGCAACAATAATAATGTCTGGAGCTATAAAATCGTATATTCAATATGCTTTGGATAACTATATTGATGTAAAAAATGATGATGAATATTTTATGTTGACAACTCCACCAGGAGACAATTTTTATGCAAAGTATTTTCGTGAACATCTAAAATATATATTATTGAAAAAACAAAGAAAGCATGGTGATGTTTATAAATTACATAAATATTTAATCGAAACTTATCATGCGGGTGATTATAAAATATTTAATTCTAGAATTAAAAAGTATGAAAAATACTATGATTTGGATGAAAAACAAATAAAAGAAAAAATTGAATCGCTTGAGCAAAATGAAAGTTATAGAATTAAGCACTGTTATTTTACTATGGAGCATCCTAATCGTAAAGCTATTAGTGAAATAGTTAGTTATGATAACAATGATGAAAAATTATTTGGATTTTCGTTAATCGGAATATCAGGTTTTATATTAAGAAAGAAAATATTGAAATATTTAGATGATTCTGGAATGTTAGAAAATGATGGCTTTATTTATGGTAATAGCGATGAAGAAATAATAGAAGCATTAAGAAAAATGAAAAATTTGAATAAAAATAGAATGGAAAAGGATATTCATGGTATAAAACAGTCAGAACCGACAACTTGTGCTATTGCTAGTATGTTAATGGTTTTTAAATATTTTAATGTAATTCGTAATTCCAGTAAAAAAGTTGAGAAGAAATATTACGAATTATATAAATCTAATTATATGGATGGCTGTTATTTTTCATCATTAGCATGGTTGTTTGAACGGAATGGGCTTAGTACCAACTTATTTCATTCTGAAGAAAAATTTTTCAAAAATGATGGCTATTTAGATGATTATATATTTGAGCATTCTTTGAAAGAATATATTTATTATGTTGAAAAAGCTAAATATTGTGGTAGCAAAATTTCAAATAATCAATTAATTAATTTTGAATTTTTAATTGAAAGATTGAATAAGGGTGAATTAATTTTGTTAGCTGTAATGTGTGATAGTTATTTACATACGATTCTAATAAGCGGATATGATGATAATAAAATAGTTTTTTTTGACCCACTAACAGGTAAAAAAAGTTTTATTGAAAAAGAAAAACTAGAGGAAATAATTGAAACACCTATAGGGAAATGGATGCTGAGTGTCAAACAAAATTCCAAAAATAAAGACAAATTATTTGAAAATTTACAATCATATAAAGATATGGCTACTAATTTATTGAAATATGATTCTAGATATTATCAAATGGATGTATCAAAAGCTCCAAAGACTAAGAATAATTGAGGTGAATGTAATGGAAAAGAGGTATGTTCAAATCGTCAACGTATTAAATGGCAATAATGAAATTAAAAATAATATTCTTTTAATAGGAAAAACAAAAAAGACGATAATTGTTGGCCCATATATAAAGAACGAATATGAATATGATAATTTATACAAGCGTTTATTATCTTCGTGTGTTTATAATAAGAAAACGTTTAGGAAAGTAAGAAAAAAAACAATCAACAAATTAAATAATAAAATTGATATTAATAATCTTCGTTTAAAAATGTTGGAGTTGCAAAAAGATGGAAATATTATTGAGCATAAAATATTTTTAATTCCAGGTGGTGTAAATGAAAAATAAAATAATTTTGAATAGAAAAGAATTGCAAATACATGTAAAGAATAAATACTCCAAAGTTTTTGATTTGTTTAGTGATAAAGTTGGTATTGTTAATGCTATTATGGAGCGACACGAACTCGACAAATATGGTATATATATGTATCAATGCTTGAGTGCTAGTTCTGTTCAATTATTTGGTTGCAGTAGAGAAGTTACGAGTGGCGGATTGGGGGTAAGTTTTTGCAGGGAAGATGCAATTATCGGATGTATTGCTGAGGCAATTGAACGATATTGTATGACTTATATTCCAGTGAATGAATTAAAATATTGTGAGCTGAATGAATTGCCAAATGAAAATAAATTTGACCAGTTTTACCTTTATTCTGATAATCAGTATAAAGAAAATAGTTGTTTTGCTAATCCCAAAGTCGATAAAATATACTGGACCAAGATTTATTCTTTGAGCAATAAGGATAAGCATAAGTATTGGCCAGCTAGTTTGATATATTTACCGTTTGATATTTCCAATCCTGTAGCAGAAACCAGTTCTACAGGATTGGCAGCAGGTTTTACAATTGATGATTGTATTTTAAGTGGTTTGTTAGAACTGATAGAAAGAGATGCTTTGATGATTAATTTTATGCAAAAACTACCTGCAAATGAAATTGATTTGACAACTTTAAGTGAAAATAATTCAGACTTTGTAAATGTTGTAAAACAAGATTATAATATTAAAATTTATAAATTAATAAGTGATATAAAAGTTCCTATTTTTTTGACATATATTTGGACCAAAAAACATGGAAAAATACACTATGGAATTGGTGCTTCAGCTAATATTGATTCTGAACTTGCTATTAGTAAATCGGTAAGAGAAAGTTTGTTTACTTATTTTTATTCTTTAAATATTATGGATTTGAAACAGGATAATCCGTTGAAGATAAAGACGTTGTATGAACATTTTTTATATTATCAGGATGAAAAGTTTGAAAAATTATTGTTTCATGGTGAAAAAATTAAATATGTAAGAGAAAAGTATGATTTTGATTATTTGATTAATGAATTAGAAAAATTAAATTTGGAAATTTATTTTAAAGAATTAACTACTGATGATGTTAAGAATTCAGGATTGAAAGTAGTAAAAACCATAGTACCACAGTTAATAGATTTAAATAAAACTCATTCAATGCAAAGGTTGGGAGCTGAAAGATTTTTTTCGGTTCCACGAAAACTTAATCTCCAATTTTCTACAGAATTAAGTACTGATCCACATCCATTTCCATAATGGGTATTCAATAGAATTGAGGTGTTAAATGACTATTAGGGATAGATATATATGTAGCTTGATTTTTTCATTACAAAATGTTGTTAATGATGTTGTCCTGAAAGAAATTAGTAATAATATTGATAAGCTAATAAAATTAAGTGATGATGATGTTATTGATTATTTTTTAGTCATTTTAAATAAATATGCTAATTTGGGAGTTAAAATAGAAAAAAATATGGATGATATTTTTGCTAAACTTGTTTTATTAGGTAACGGTAAATATCAAGATGTCCAAGAAATAATTAAACGTAAAAACTGGTTGGAAGAAACAGGTATAACATTTGAAAATATTCCTTTATCTGAACATCATAGCAATATTTTAGAAATTTTTGATAAATTTAATATTATTTTAAGCAACAGTAATATTGATTATTATTATACAAGTGGTATTTTAGGATATTTATTAATTAATAGAGGTTTAGAAAGATTTCATCATGATATTGATATATTAATAAATGAAATAGATTTTAATAGATTACTAGATGTTATCAATAAAACAGAATTTAAGTATAAATTTAAGTTAAAACATGAAAAAGATGGTACTTCAACTTGCGATTTTAAAATATTTTATAACGATTATGATGTTCCAATTTCAATTTTCTTTTTTGAAAGAGTAGAAAACGATATTATTATAAATAAAAAATATTTTTATAGTGATGGAAAATTATTTGTAAAAAATAATTTTAATACTAAAAATGGTATTGAACTTAGTTTTGATGATGCATTACATTATCATAATGGGATACCTTATAAGGCAATTACCTTAGAAGTAATATATGTTAGCAAAAATAACCGAAGAATTAAAGATGTATACGATTGTAACATTATGAAATCGCATATTGATTTATCTAAAGTGAGTAAATTAGAAAAATTACAAGAACCTCAGCCAGAAATTTGCAGTGTAAGTAACAAGAAAATGATAAAAATGATAGAAATGAGTAGATGTAGATGTGGGAAATGATTTAATAAAGTTACCTAGAAATCAATATCGAATTTCAATAACTTCTAAATGTAATATGAAATGTTTATATTGTCATAATGAAGGAAATGTTATTGATTCAGAATTAACCTTAAGGGAAATAAGAAAACTGGTTGAAAATTCTTATAACATAGGTTTAAATTATATAAGATTAACAGGAGGAGAGCCATTAATACATCCAGAAATTTTTGAAATATGTAAAGTTTTATCAAAAGATTATAATTTGAAAGTAGGAATTAATACAAATGGTATTGAAATAGATAAATTAATCTATATGATTAATCAAGGATGGATTGATCGAGTAATTGTTGGTATAGATTATTTTGATAAAAAAATTTCTAAAAATTCACCAGTAGGAATTTCTTCAAAAATAATTTTATATAATGTTTTGAAAATTAAAGCTATGAATTGTGATGTTTCAATTTCTATGGTTTATTGTAATGAATATGAAAATGTATATAAAATGTTAAAATGGGGAATAGAAAATAAAATAAGGATTAAAGTTATTGAAATTGTTACACGAGAAAAAAATGAGGTATATCGGAACAATTATAATGCTATGAAAGAGAAGCTTGTTAATGATTTTAATCTTGAAACCAAACTTGGTATTAATGGTGAAATAGATGGATATATTGCCGGTTTTAGGTGTGTTTCATTCTTTTATTCATTATGTTATGAAAAAAAATGTAATGTATGTAAAAATGTTAATTTAAGGGTTATGAGTAACGGAATGATTAAGCAGTGTCTTTTCAATAAAAACGGTGTTATTGATATTGATGATAAAAAAGTTCGTGAAAAAATTATTGATATTTATAGTTATACCAAATAGTTTGAAGAAATTATTGCAATAAATGTAAAAACAGTTGGATTTATTTTTAATTTCTATAAGTTAAAAGTTTTGTCTGTTAGAAATAATTTTGATAATAGCAAACAAAATTTAGATGAACTTGAAATTATTAACATGATAAAATCTTATCACGAAAGTAAAGAAAGGATTAAGGTAAAAAAATATGGTTCCAAGTAAATTGCAAAAAAAGGACGAAGTAAGAGTAATATCTCCATCCAGTAGTTTATCAAGACTAGATCCTAAAAATTTTGAAATTGCCAAAGAGCGATTTGAAAAAATGGGACTTACAGTTTCTATATCCAAAAATGCTTATAAAGTAGATGAATATAGTACATCTTCAATAGAAGATAGAATAAATGATTTACATGAAGCTTTTAAAGATAAAAATGTCAAAATGGTTATTTGTGCTATAGGTGGTTATAGTGCAATTCAAATGCTAGATAAAATAGATTATAATTTGATACAGAATAATCCGAAGATAATTATGGGATACTCCGATAATACAGCTTTACTAAACGCAATTTACGCAAAAACAGGATTAATAACATACATAGGCCCCAATTTTGCAGATTTTGCAGTAAAAAAGGGGTTCGAATATACATTAGAATATTTTATTGAAGTTGCTTTTAAAAATTCAAATATAGAGATAAAAGACTCTAGAGAGTATAGCGATGATCAATGGTATATACATCAAGATGATAGAGTGTTTCTGACTAATGAAAGAAGAAAAGTGGTTAATTCTGGAAAAGCAAGAGGTATAATAGTTGGTGGTAATTTATGTACACTTCAATTGTTACAAGGAACAGAATATATGCCGTCTTTAGAAAATAAAATCCTATTTTTAGAAGATGATGATTTGGTTGGAGATGCCTTTATATTTGAATTTGATAGAAATTTGCATTCATTAATGTTGCAACCTGGATTTGATAAAGTCAAAGGATTGGTTGTAGGTCGTACTCAATTAAGGGCAAAACTACCTAATGAGGATTTAAAAAAACTTTTACAAGAAAAAACAAAATTAAAAAATATTCCAATAATTATTAATATGGATTTTGGACATACAAGACCGTTATTTACCATACCAATAGGAACAGAGTGTATAATTGATAGTGATAATGTAACGATAATACAAAACTAAAATATTAAAGTAATATAATTATTTTGGTTATATTATGATAATTGTAATTATGTTGTGGTTTTGAAAGTTAAGTTAAAATTAATGGAATAAGATCATAATGAATACGCTAAAAAGATAAAAGTGAATATTTAGTGATGAAAACTTAAAGATGGATTTATAATTAAAAAAAACATAAAAAAGAAAAGAATAATAATGCTTAAATAATGCCCTATCCCAATAGAGTATTATTTTTGATTTTTATAATATTGGAAATTATTTAGATAAAATAAAAAAATATAAAGTTTTTTTATATAGATTATTTGGTAATTTTTAGGTATAATATAAATGGATGTGATAATATGACTAAACCCAAACTAATCGTTACTTTAATTATTTTAATATTAATTTGGTTAAGTATTATTGGTTATATTTTTTATAATACTAGTAAACAAACCAAAATGATTGATTTAATTGGTAAAAGTTATGAAGAAGTTAAAGAATATGCTGAAAAGTATAAATTAAATTTAAAATTTGAAGAAGATTATAGTAACGACATTGATCGTGATTTAGTTATGCGTCAAAATATTTTAGTTAATACTATTTTAAGTGAAGGTGATACTTTAGTTATTACAATGTCATTAGGTGGTATTACTCAACAAGCATATTATGATCATCAAGTTAATGAGTTAGGTCAAATACCTATTATGATGTACCATGGTATTAGTAATATTAAAAACATAGATACAGCTTATACTAATGGAAATGTTACAAAAGATGGTTATACTAGAACAGCTGAAGCTTTTAGAAATGATTTAGAATTTTATTATCAAAATAATTATCAAATGATTAGTTTAAAAGATTTAGTTGGTGGTAAAATTGATGTTGAATTAGGTAAAAGTCCTATTGTTTTAACTTTTGATGATGGATTAGCTAATAACATTAATGTAACAGGTATTGATAATAATGGCGATATTATCATCGATCCCAATAGTGCAGTTGGTATATTAGAAAGTTTTAAAGAAAAATATCCTGATTATAATATAACAGCAACCTTCTTTTTAAACAAAAATTTCTTTAATCAAGAATATAATGATAAAATAATTAAATGGTTGATTGATCATAATTACGATATAGGTAATCATACTTATAACCATTTCGATTTATCTAATCTTAATTGTACACAAACACAAATAGAAGTTGGAAGAATGTATGATGAATTATCTAAAATAACTAATCAATATGTAAAAATTGTTTCACTACCTTATGGTTCGACCAATGAAAAAGAACATTCTAATTTTAATTGTATTTTAAATAGTTCATATAATAATAAAAATTATGATTCAATAACAACTTTATCAACTGAAAATAAAGCTAGTTATTCACCATTCAGTACTGATTATATTAGTGAAATTTTACCTAGAATTAAAGCTTATGATAATAACGGTGATGATGATATTACCTATCATTTTAAAAAATTAGAAGATACAAAATATATTTCTGATGGTGATGTTAAAAAAATTGTTATTAAAAAAGAAGATGAAAAAAAATTAAATAATGAGTATGATTTAGAAGTGATTAGATATTAACCTAATCACTTGTTTTTTTTAAGTATTTAATATATAATTAATTTAGAATAAAGAGGTGATATCCTTGTTTAAATTAAATAATAAAGGGTTTGCTATTTCAGGTATTTTATATTCTATTTTAATTTTGTTTTTATTATTATTAGTTGCAATTTTAGGAATATTAGGAAGTAGAAAAGTAGTTTTAGATAAAACAAAAAATGATGTTTTTAATGCTTTAAATGAAGAAACAACAGAAAGTGATCCACAAAATACTTTATGTATATCAACTAATGGAACAGTATTATATGATTTAGGTTCAGTATATTCATGTGATTTAGGTGATGGCGTAGCAAGAACATTTTATGTATTAGAAGTTAGTGGTGATAATGTATCATTAATAATGAATCAAAACTTAGGAAATACAGTTGCGTGGATAACACAAGAGGATTATGAAGCAGCAGGAGGAACACAGTGGGGTTCTAATGTTGATAGAAATGTATTTGGCCCAGTAACAGCGAATAACTATTTAGAAGAACAAACATCTAATTGGAAAGTTAAAGCAAGTTTACCAACATATGATCAAATATATAATGTTAATGGTAGTACAGATTTAACAAATGTACTATGGTTGCGTGAAAATATTGGAGGATCTAGTGGTTTTGATGGATATTGGACAAGTTCATCTTATAACAATTATTCTGATAGAGCTTGGGGTGTAGATCGTACTGGTAGTGGTTTTGCTTCAAACCTTGTTGATAATAACTCTAGTTATGGTATTAGACCAGTTATAACTTTAAATAAAACTAATTTATCATAAATATTTAAAATAAAGTTTACAAAAAGTAATTTTTACTATATAATACTAAAAAACAAAGAACAAGAGGAGTAAATTATTTAGTGATTAAAAGAGAGGAAAAGTAATAGCTGAAAACTTTTCTTAATGAAAAATAATTGAAGGTAGCTTGGGAGTTGAATATCTGAACTAATAGTAAGATATTACGTTAACTACGTTACAGTTTTAAGATAGTTAAAAACTATGAATTAAGGTGGTACCACGTAAAACACGTCCTTATAAGGCGTGTTTTTTTATTTAGAAAGGATGAAAATATGTTAGATAAAAAATATAATCATTTAGAAGTTGAAAAAGATAAATATAAAAACTGGAAAGACAAAGGTTATTTTAATAGTGGAGATATAACTAAAAAACCTTATTCGATTGTAATTCCACCGCCTAATGTAACAGGTAATTTACATTTAGGACATGCTTTAAATGGTAGTATTCAAGATGCTATTATTCGTTATAAAAGAATGGATGGATATGATGCTTTATGGTTACCAGGAATGGATCATGCAGCTATTGCAACAGAAGCTAAAGTAGTAGCCAAACTAAAAAAACAAGGAGTAGATAAATATTCAATAGGCAGAGATAAGTTTTTAGAAGAATGCTGGGAATGGACTAAAGAACATAAAGAAAACATTCATAGACAATGGGCTAAATTAGGATTAAGTGTTGATTATAACCATGAAAGATTTACTTTAGATGAGGGATTAAATGAAGCTGTTAATCAGGTTTTTGTAAATCTTTATAATGAAGGTTTAATTTATAAAGGAGAAAAAATAATTAATTGGGATCCAGTTGCTAAAACAGCTTTATCTAACGAAGAAGTCATCTATAAAGATGTTAAAGGAGCTTTTTATCATTTAAAATATTTTATCGAAGGAACTAATGAATATTTAACAGTTGCTACAACACGACCTGAAACTTTATTTGGTGATGTAGCTTTAGCTGTTCACCCTGATGATGAAAGATATAAACATTTAATAGGCAAAAAAGTTATTTTACCTATTGTCGGGAAATTAATTCCTATTATTGCTGATTTTCATGCTGATCCTGAATTTGGAACTGGTGTTGTAAAGACTACACCCAATGGTACAAATCCTGTAATTATAAGGGTTATCAAGGACATGATTATGGCAGTTAATAGTATTTT
>CALVXC010000020.1 GCA_944368805.1 uncultured Bacilli bacterium | reverse complement strand
TCTAAATCTTTGATTAAGTTATCTAATTTTTCAGTTTCATCTTTAAATTCTTCTATTGTAAATAATTCATTAACAAATCCTTCTTTTAATCTTTTCTTTTTATTATTTAGTTTCTTAATTTCTTCTTCTAATTCATCTTTAGGATTTTCTAATTTATTTTTAAGTACTGGTAAAAAGAATTCATTAACAACTGAATCATATTCAAATACATCATTTAAAATATGCATTATCGCTTCTTCAATTTTATTCTCTTTAACATTATTTTTACAATCTTCACATCTATAATAGAAATACCATTTATCATTTTTTACTTTATGAGTTGCTCCACCGGCAAGTATTCTTCCACATTTAGGACACTTTAATTTTTGTAAGAAAAGATAAGTTTGAGTTCTCATATAATTTCTAGAGTTCTTTTTCTTTTGTACTTGGCAATTTTCCCATAGTTCTTTACTAACTAATGGTTCTACTACATTTTCATAATAAACTGAATTACCACTTCTTTTGCCTGATACATAATCTCCCTTATAAATTTCATTAGATATTATTTTTAAAATAGTTGTATCTCTCCAATTAGTTTTACCTAATACTTTTTCATCGTTATAAATTTTTGCTATTTTAACATAAGTACAACCTTCAAAATATAAATTAAATATTCTTATAATAATATCTTTAGTAAGTGGATCTGGTACTAATAATCTATCTACATGTTTATAACCTAGTGGTGCTCTTGCTGGAATATGCCCTGCTTTAATTGCTCCAGATAATCCAACTTTTGTTCTTTCACTAGTTCTTTCTATTTCTTGTTGAGATACACTCATTAGTATTCTAGAAATCATTTTTCCATTAGCATTAGTAGTATTTATATCGTCATTAGCACAATCCAAATAAGCATTATTTTCTTCTAAAAATTTAATAATATTTTCCCAGTCATAAACACTTCTTGTAAGTCTATCTAGTTTTAATACTACAATGGTATTACATTTTTTATCTTTAATATCTTGTAATAATTCTTCAAATGCAGGTCTTTTATTCCCAGTTTTAGCACTTATACCAGCATCTTTATAGACTTTATATATTTCATAACCTTTATATTCACACATAGCCCTTAATCGCTTTTCTTGTTCAGGTAAACTAAATCCTTCTCTTGCTTGATCCTCGGTACTAACTCTAATATAAAGTCCTGCTATTTTCTTTTCTTCGTTCATCATTCTTCAACTCCTTTTCCCACAAAAAATGGAGTCAAAAATACTAGTTCAAACTAATACCTTTGACTCCACTTAATTTCATATTATATTTTTTATTAATTGTGCTTTTGACCATATTGTACCTCCTTTTTAATAAAAGACGGATACTGCTTGTCATTTATTGGTTTTATATAATATACTTAAAAGTTCATTTTGTCAATTCCCTGATTAGGGTATGGATATTAGTTGTGTTTTAAATAGTTTTCTAATTCAGATAATTTAATTTTATTATTTAAGTTTTCAATAAAAATTTCATTGGAATAATTAAAAGCTAAAAAGGTTATATCATTAATTATAATTCTATGTGGTTCTAGATAAGTAAGATTAGTTTTATCTATGGTTCTTAAATTACCATTAATAATAATTGGCTTAACCCTGCAAAACTCACATATAAACTCTAATCTCTTTCTTAATGATTCTTCCATTCTAACTTCTTGTTTAGTAACATTTACCATTTTAATCAATCCTTTCTTTGAAAGACTTTTTTCTAAACAAGAAAAAAATCAATCCTAATTTAGAATTGATTGTCTATTTATTCTCAAACCCTATAAAAAGTTCGAGCGGATTTCCCTATGGTGGAGCTGAGGAGATTTGAACTCCTGTCCGAAAATAACCTATTTTAAATATCTACAAGTTTAGTTAGTTATAAAATGTCCTAAATAATGTTAGTAACTAACAACCCATTATTTAGTAAGCTTATTAAATTCATTATTATTTTTAAGCTAAATAATAATATATCCCACTAAATCGAACCCTTTAAAACTCTCATGGGAGAAGAATAATAAAAGGCCGTACTCGTCTTAAATTTTATTAAGCGAAAGCTGGAGCAGGTGCACCAGCAAATACGTTTTTAACTTTGTTTGCATTTATTTTTGGTTGTACTTAACGTGTACCTCCGACTTGCCATTTAAAACCAATCATTCCCGTCGAAACCAAAAAACAGCCCCATGGGTATTAATTATACCACATTTATTATAAAAATTAAATATTTTTTAACTCTTTTTGAACATTTCTTAACATATCTTTCTTTTTAATAGCCTCTCTTTTATCATATGTTTTTTTACCTTTAGCTATTCCTAATAATATTTTAGCCTTACCATTTTTAAAATAAAGTTTCAAAGGTACCAACGTATAACCCTTAAGTTCTAAATTATTTTTAATTTTTTTAATTTCCTTTTTATGTAACAATAATTTCCTAGTTCTCGTTTCATCATGATTAAAAATATTACCATTTTCGTATGGACTTATATGCATATTAAGTAAAAAAATTTCCTCATTTTTAATAACTCCATAACTATCTTTTAAATTAGCCTTACCACTACGAATCGCTTTAATTTCTGTTCCTTTTAAAACAATCCCGGCTTCATAAGTATCAAATATTTCATAATCATATTTAGCCTTACGATTAATTATTTCCAAGATTATCACACCCTTAAAACTATTTAACAATTTCAAAATCAATTGTCTTATTTTCTTTAGAAGCAGCAACTACTACAACCTTAACACTATCACCTAAACGATAACCCCTTTTATCATTAACACCACGTAGTGAAAAAGTTGCCTCATCAAAATAATAATGATCATTTTTAAGACTATCAACTCTTACTAATCCTTCAATTAAATTGGGAAGTTCAACAAACATTCCAAACGACATCACACTAGAAATAATTCCTTCAAACTCTTCACCAATATGATAAGACATATATTCAGCTTTCTTCATATCATCAACTTGTCGTTCACACTCAATTGATAAACGCTCCATTTTCGAAGTATGATCAGCTAAAATAGGCAATTTCTTTTCCCAAAAATTAACCGTATTAAGATCAATTTTTTTATTAAATAAATATGTTCTTAATAAGCGATGAACGGTCGTATCAGGATAACGTCTAATTGGAGATGTAAAATGCGTATAACACCTACTAGCTAATCCAAAATGACCAATATTTTGACTATCATAAATAGCTTTTTGCATACTTCTTAA
Organism: uncultured Bacilli bacterium; assembly: GCA_944368805.1. Classification (GTDB taxonomy): domain Bacteria; phylum Bacillota_I; class Bacilli_A; order RF39; family UBA660; genus CALVXC01. The sequence goes on along the minus strand of CALVXC010000020.1, from coordinate 17,296 downwards.
TAACATATTAGAAAAAATATGAAATTCCTTTTTACCTTTTAACTCCTCTAATATCCTTTGCATTTCTAAAGGTGTAATATCTCTAATTTTAGTTTTAATATTATAACCTGTAAGTGATACAAACCTTAAAAACTCATTTATTTTATCTTCGTTAGGACTACCATGAACACGATAAATAAAAGGTAAATCCATATTATAAATATGTGTAGCAACTGTTTCATTAGCAACTATCATAAAATCTTCTATTAATCTTTGACCAACACCACGATCGCGTAAAGTTACTTCTTTAGGTATCCCCTTTTCATCAACTAAAATTTTAGATTCATCTAAATCAAAATCAATATAACCTCTTTTTATTTTATTTTTTCTTAAAATACTAGCTAACTCTTGCATCATTTTTAAAGATTTAACAAACTCTTCATATCCTTTAGGAACTTCTTCGTTATTCAATATTTTATTAACACATTTATAAGTCATCTGTTTTCTAGATTTAATAACACTTTCTAGTATTTCATAAGAAAAAACATTACCATTTAAATCAATATCCATAATACAACTAATGGCTAATCGGTCAACTAAAGGATTTAATGAACAAATACCATTAGAAAGTTTATGAGGTAACATTGGTATAACTCTATCTGTTAAATAAACACTAGTTGATCTATTATATGCTTCATCATCTAAAGAACTACCAGCTTTAACATAATAACTAACATCAGCAATATGAACACCTAAACGATAACCATTATCAATTTTTTCAATCGAAATAGCATCATCAATATCTTTAGTATCATCTCCATCGATTGTAAAAATTTCTAAAGAACGTAAATCACGTCTTTTTTCGTATTCATTAGGTAAAACTTCACTAGGTATTTTTTCAACTTCTGTTAATACTTCTTTACTAAAAGTATCGGGAATTCCTAACTCATTAACAATTGATAAAATATCAACTCCCGGATCATTTTTATGGCCTATAATTTTAATTATTTCACCTTTATAATTATTATCTTTAAGTTTATTGGCAACTTTAACTAAAACTTTATGACCATCAACTAAGTCTTTAGCTTCATCCTTACTAATTTCAATATTAATTTTAACTTTATCATCATCTAACTTAATCATGCATTTTTTATTTTTATGATAAACTTCCCCAACCATAAATTTTAAACTTCGATTTACAATTCTAACAATTCTTCCTTCTAAATCAAGTCCATGACGTGATGTAATTTCGACAATAACTTTATCATTATGAATAGCTCCATTCATATCTGTTGGTGGGATAAAAACATCATGTTCTCCTTCAATATCAACAAATCCAAATCCTCTTTTATTAGCGTTCATCGTCCCAATTCTTAAATTACTATTATTAAAAAGCATATATTTATCTTTATTAGTTCGATAAATTTTTAAATTATCTTCTAAATTATTTAACACTTTTAAAAGTTCTTTTAATTCATCAACCGTTTTCAAACCTAAAGCATCATTAAGTTCATAAACACTAAACGAACGATTATCTTCAGTTAAGATTTGTAATATTTTCTCTTCCACAGTCTAACACCTCTACTATATATTATAAAGGAAAATTTATAAAAAATATAGTATTATAAAGAAATATTATTAATTTTACTAACAATATTATTAAATCTATTCTTTTTAACTACATCATATCCGTCTAAAGTTAAATTAGCAACATCACCGTTTAATAATTTACAAGTTTTTTTCACTAAATTCGTTTTATCAAACAAATAAATATTTTTATTATCGATTAAATAGTTATCATATATTTTGTTCTCTTTTACAATTAAGTTTTTTTTCAAAAATAATACTTTATATATAAAATTAATATCAACTACTTTATCAGTATAAATAACCGTATTCATTATTTTTATTAAATCAATTAAAATATTTTCGTCATAATATTTAATTGATTTAACATTACTAGGTACATTCATAAGTAAATGCTTTTTGTGTTCACTTAAATAATAATCAGGTATAAAACCTAACATAATAAAATCAATTTTAGGATTAGCTAAAGCAATTTGAAAAAACTCGCTTAAAAATTCATATTTATTATCTATATATAATACTTTTTTCTTTCGCTTACTCATTTCAAAACGTGTATATATATTACTATCAGCTTTTAAATTAAATATACCTACTTCTCTTTCAATAACTATTATATTTCGTTTGATTTTTTTATTTAATATTTTTTTAAAATAAGGTAGACTTACAATAATTAAATCACACATGTTTAAAAAATTATATAAGCGACTACGATATTCAATACTTTGTTTATTATTTAAATTATAATTATATAAAATTTTATCTTCTTCTAAATGTGATAAGAAAACTATTTTCTTTTTTAATAAATAACTATTTTCTACTAACTTTAAAGTTCGTTTGTTTATTTCCGCAACTAAAACTGTATCATAATCAACATTAAAATCAGTAGTAAATAAAATTTGTGATTTTTCTAAATAAGTAATTATTTTACTTAAAAATTTTTTGTTTTCAATATATACAAAGACCATAGTATCACCTATTATATTATTGGTTAAAATTAGTAATTATATACTATTTAGTCTTTAAAATAATTGACAATCAATTTACAAAACAAAAAGAAAACTAATGTGTGTTTTCCTAAAATATTACCAAAAACAATTATATATAATATTCATAAACAACTTGACATTTACTTGAATAAATAATAAGCTAAAATCAAGAAAATAGGTTCCATTACAACTGTTACTAAAGCCATTAAACCAAAATTTACTAAAGCTAAATTGGTATTTTCTTTACTATAATCAGGTGGTAATTTCAAAGACATTTTATTATTCAAAACATTATTATCTTCAATATTGGTTCCGTATCTCATTTGTTTTAGTTCATTTAATAATTCATTACTATTACTCATACTAATTCCCTCGTTTCTTGATTGTTATCTTCTACTTCTACTTGATTGATTGAATTAAATCTTTTCGTTATTTTATCAGTTGTAACATGAATATCTTTAACATCTTTACTAACTGTTTCAATACTACGATATAACTTGTCCCAACGTTCTTTATAACGTTTAAATTCACTATCTAATAATCTTAATTCTTGGTGAATAATTGAAGCATATTTGTCGCGCTCTAAATTCTTAATAATAACCTGAATAGTTGTTAATGTACTAATTAAAGTCGTTGGTGAAGTTAACCAAACTCTTTTTTTATAAGCATATTCAATAATTTCAGGGTGATAAGCATTGATTTCAGCAAAAATAGCTTCAGCTGGTAAAAATAATATCGCCTGATCAGAAGTAATTCCTGGAATAATATATTTATTACTAATTGCATCAATATGTTTTTTCATATCGGCTTTAAATAATTTTTCATATTGTTCTCTTTTTTCTAAACTATTATTTTTATCAACCATATTTTGGTAGTTTTCTAATGGAAATTTAGAATCAATCGCAATCATACCTAATGGTTCAGGGGCAAATAAAACACAGTCAGCTATTGTTTTATTATCCAAAGTATATTGCATTTTATAAATACGATTATTATTTTCCCCAAAAACACTTATCATAATATTTTTTAAATTTACTTCACCAAAAATACCACGTGTTTTTTTGTCTGTTAAAACACTTTGCAAAGAAACAATATCGTTAGATAAAATATCAATTTTCTTTTGAGCTTCATCTATTTTAGATAATCTTTCTAAAACAGAAGTAAATGTTTTATTTGTTTTTTCAAAATTTTGATCTAATCTTTCATTAACTTTATTATCAATTAAAGTAAGTTTGTTTTCAATCTTTTCATTCATCTTATCAAAATCATCATTTAACTGCTTATTAACATCAGTTTTAAAGTCCCCTAATTCTTTGACAACATTAAGTTCTAATTTACCTAATCTTTCAGTTATATGTGATTCATTAATATTTTTAACAAGTGAAAAAATAGTTAAAATAATCAAAATAACTAATAAACCAATAACAACATACATCATAATATTCACCCCTCAATGTTAAATTTTTTATTAACAATTCTAGAAATTAAATAAACAACAACCATTAAAGCAATAATTCTCAAAATAACTTTAACATCGGTAACACTTTCTAGTAAAGTTGTACCAATAAATCCCCAAAAATAAACGATTGCTAATTTGGCAATAAAAATAGCCGCAATAAACTTACGATAACTTATTTTAGATAAACCAGCCGCAATATTAACTGAAAAAGCTGGTGTAAATGGCATAGCTGTTATTAAAACTAAACTGGTAAATTTTATATTACTAATATTATCCATTAACTTTTTTATATTAGTTTTATTTTTAATTTTACGATATAAGCGATCACTAAAACCTTTCCTACAAATAGTAAAAGCTAAAAGACAACCAATTATTGTTGATAACCAAGAAATAATAAAACCTAAAACGTTACCGAATACCATCATATTTAAAGCTATAAAAACGGCTAATGGCAGAATAGGTAATATCGATTCTAAAACAATAACAAAACACCCCATAAACATACCAATAATGGGATTGCTGTTTTCAACTAATTGTTTTAAAAATTCAACGGAATCATTAATTAATTGTTGCATATTACCTCCTGTTAATTATTATACTACACAAGATAAAAACATACAACAAAACTACAGTGAAAAACTTTATTTAAACACTTATAATAAAAAAGACAGTAATAAATTACGCCTTTTATATAAATAGAATGTGTTAATTTGTTTAAATAAGCTATAAACAATTCAAATAAAGTCGATTTCTCACATCTTCTTATTTTAACTTTTATCAAATCTTTATTTTTCTATTTTTTTAAATTTCTAAATATTCTTTCTTTTCTATCATATTATACTACCTTAATATATCATAATGCAGTTCAAAATTATTTTCAATAGAGTTCCAAAAGGTTAAAATATGTCTTTTTTACACTTTTAAAATTAATTTTCATTAATACGAAAATAATAAAGTTTTTGATTTCTTATAATTATTTTACTAAAAAAATCTATTATTAAATTTTTTTTATTTTAGTAAACATTCTTGAATGATAACCTTTCTTATCATAAAAATTAATAGCGTTTTTATTATAAGCAAATACATCAACAAAAATATATTCACAACCTACTGATTTAAAATAATCTTCCATTTTATTCATTAATAAAGTACCTATACCTTTAATTCTTGATTTTTTAGAAACAATCAGTTCAGTTATTTCGCCTCTTTTAGGACATTTATAATCTAGATAATCATATTCGTCATATGGAAAAATGCATCCCATTATTAGTCCTACTGCTTTATTATCTTCTATTGCTATAAAACATTTGCCGTTATTATCCTTAACTTCATTTAAATCTAAAATTACCATTTTCTCTCTATATTCTTTATGTAAAACATCTAAATTATCTTGATCAATTGAAATTATATATTCTTCAAGTTCTACTAATAAATCTTTAATATCTTCTAAATATTTATCTTCATATTCTATTATTTTCATTGCCTATTTTCTCCTTATCATAACATTTTAATATCATATTTATAATTAAAAAGCACTGTTTAAGTGCTTACTGTTTAAGTGCTTATCTAATTTTAATATGAACTTCTCTTAATTGTTGTTCAGTCACCTCACTAGGTGAACCCATCATATTATCTATACCACTAACATTTGGTGGAAAAGCAATTATTTCTCTTAAATTAGGTTCATCTTTAAGTAGCATAATAATTCTATCTATACCTGGTGCCATTCCAGCATGTGGTGGAACACCATATTGAAAAGCTGTATATAAAGATTTAAACTTGTTTTTAACTACTTCTTCATCATAACCAACTAAGTTAAAACCTTTTAATAAACATTTTAAATCATGATTACGAACTGCTCCACTAGACATTTCAAAACCATTACAAACAAAATCAAATTGATAGCCTAAAATATTTTCAATATCTTGATTAAAAGCTTCTATACCACCCTTAGGCATACTAAATGGATTATGTGCGAAAGTATATTTTTTTTCTTCCTCATCATATTCAAATAGTGGCATATCATTAACAACACAAAATTCAAATTTATTAGGATCAATTAAATTTAGTTTTTTACCTAATTCAGTTCTAATCATTCCAGCAAAGTTAGTTACTATTTTTTCTTTTTTATTAGCGATAAAAAATAAGACACTGTTCTTTTTTAAATCAGCTTTTTTAATTAAATTACTACGTTCTTCATCAGTTAAAAACTTATCGATTGGTCCTTTAAAACTGTTATCTTCCATAACACTAATATAACCAATACCAGGCATACCAATAGAAGAAGCATAATCGACTAGTTCATTAAACCAAGAATTAGATTTACTAGCGATATCATCAACTTTAATACCTCTTATAATAGAATTTTGAAAAGGTTTAAAGGTTGTATTAGCAAATTCACTAGTTAAATCAATAATTTCTAAAGGATTTCGTAAATCAGGTTTATCTGTTCCATATTTTAACAAAGCTTCTTTATAAGGAATTCTTCTAAAAGGTCTTGAAGAAACTTCTTTATCAGAAAAATATTTAAAAGTATCATAAAAAACTTCTTCGCCTATTTCAATCACATCATCTTCAGTAGCAAATCCTAATTCAAAATCTAATTGATAAAATTCTAAAACACGATCAGAACGACAATCTTCATCTCTAAAACAAGGAGCAATTTGATAATATTTATCAAAACCACCAACCATTAATAATTCTTTAAAAATTTGTGGTGCTTGTGGTAAAGCGTAAAATTTACCATGAAATTTACGTGATGGAACAATAAAATCTCTCGCACCTTCTGGTGAAGAAGCTGTTAAAATAGGAGTTTGAACTTCTGTAAAATTTAAACTATCCATTTTTGATCTTAAAAATTTCAAAACCTCACTTCTAAATTTAATATTATCATGAACTTTTTTATTACGCATATCTAAATAACGATATTTTAATCTTATCTCTTCATTAACGTTAGTTGAAGTAATAATTTCAAAAGGTAATTCGTTTTTAGCTTTGCCTAACATATCAAATTTATTAGTTAAAATTTCAATTGTACCAGTACTTATTTTAGGATTATAGTTATCCTCGTCTCTTAATCTAACAATTCCTTCTAAAGAAATAGTTGATTCTTTTGTTAAATCATCAAAAATATGATCATCATTACTAACAATTTGAACAATACCTGTTTCATCTCTTAAATCAACAAAAATAACTCCACCATGATCACGGATATTTTCAACCCAACCAGCTACTTTAACTGTACTGTCAATATCACTTTCAGTAATTAATCCACAATATTTATTACGATATATATTTTTCATACCTCACCTCTTTTCAATTTCATTTAACATTGTTTTTCTAGCTATTTCAGGATTAGCCTTACCTTTAGTTTTTTTCATAATTTGACCAACTAAATAATCAATAACATTCGTTCTACCATTTTTATATTTTTCAATTATAGCTTCATTTTCATCTAAAACTTCATTAGCTATTTTGACAATTTCTTGTTCGTCAGAAATTTGACTTAAGCCTTTTTCTTTAACAATATCACTTGGATTCTTACCTAAAGTAATTGTATCGTAGAAAACTTCTTTCGCTTGTTTAGAAGAAATAGTTTTATTTTCAACTAAATTAATTAATTCAACTAACATAGTAGGTGACATTTTTATATCTTTAATATCTAATTCCATTTTATTTAAATGACCTAATAAGTTAGTCGTAATCCAATTAGAAGCACTTTTAGGATCAGCACCTAATTCAATAGTTTTTTCATAGTAATCAGCTACATTTTTATCTTTAACAATAATGGTCGCATCATAATTAGTTAAACCATATTCTTTAATATATTTTTCTTTTCTCTCATTAGCTAAAGCTGGTATTTCTTTTCTTATTTCTTTTAACCAGTTTTCAGAAATTTTTATTTTAGGTAAATTAGGCTCTACAAAATATTTATAGTCAATAGCATCTACTTTACTACGCATAAATATTGTTGTTCCGCTTTCTTCATCAAAACGACGAGTTTGTTGTTCCATCTGTTCGTATTTACCATCTTCTTTAAGTTCAATTTGTCTTTTTATTTCATAATTAATAGCATCACGAACTCCACCAAATGAGTTAACATTTTTAATTTCAATTTTAGTTCCCCAATTATTTACATCACTTTCATCTTTATCGCTATCCATTATCGAAACATTAACATCACATCTAATTTGCCCTTTTTTGCTATCAGCTTCACTAATATTAGTATATTGGTAAATAGATCGCATTGTTTCTAAAAAAGCGACTGCTTCATTAGCTGAATGTAAATCAGGTTCAGTAACTAATTCTAATAAAGGTACACCAGCCCGGTTATAATTAATTCTAGAATAACCATGATAATGATCTAATGATGCAGCATCTTCTTCTAAGTGTAAATTATTAATTCTTACTCTTTTTACTTCACCATCTACTTCAAAATCTAAATGACCATAAATACCAACTGGTATCGGTTTAGTTTCTTGAGTAATTTGAAAACCTTTAGGTAAATCAGGATAATAATAATTTTTTCTTTCAAAATACATATATTCTGGTTGCTTACAATTTAAAATCATACTTGCCATTAAAGCTTTCTTAACAGCTTCTTTATTAACAACTGGTAAAGTACCTGGAAAAGCCATATCAACTGGACGAATATTCGCATTAGCTTCTTCGGTATAATTATTAGCTGCACTTGAAAAAACTTTTGTATTTGTTTCACTTATCTCACAGTGCATCTCTAAACCAATCAATACTTTATATTTATCCATTATTTACCTCCTTAGCAATTTGATCTTTATAATTCATTTGACTTTCTAAGGCATAGGCAATGTTTAAAACGTTTGCATCATCATAACAATTTCCAGTAATATTAACCCCTATTGGTAAATTATTAATAAAGCCATCTGGAATAGTAATTGACGGAAATCCTCCAAAGTTACCAATTTGTAGATGATCTTCTAATATTTGCGTATCTTTATCTAACATATCTTTAGAACCTTTTAATAATTTAGCAGGTCCACTTCCAACTGGTAAAATAACCGCATCATAATTTTTAAATAATTCTTTCCATTTATCAACAACTAATCTTCTAACTCTTTGAGCATTATGAAAATAACGATCTTTATTTTGAGCTTGTAAAACATATGATCCAATTACAAAACGTCTTTTAATTAATGGTGAAAAACCTTCTGTTCGATAATTTTTCATCATTTCAATATAATTATTGCCTTTAGCTCTTGGGCCAAAAATAATACCTGTTAAATTAGACATATTAGATGTTGCTTCAGCACACGAAATAACAACATAAACAGAAGGAACGGCTTGTAACAGTTTTTTATCAACCGATACCTCTTCAACTTCTAGCCCTATCTCTTTACATTTATTAATAACATTCATAAAATTATTTAAATGTTCTTTTAATTCCGTAGTAGCATCAGGATAATTATTAATATCACATATTTCTTTAATGTAACATAATTTCTTACCAGAAACTTTACCATTAATACTTTCTTTTAAATTAATATGTGATGAATCCCAACTAGTCATATCGTTTTTATCAATACCTTTCATTCCATCGACAACAATAGCAGCATCTTTGACATTTCTTGTTAACACACCGCAATGATCTAAACTACTGGCAAATGGAAATAGGCCATAACGAGAAATCATTCCATAAGTTGGTTTATAACCAACAATACCACAATAAGCAGCTGGTTTACGAATTGAATCACCAGTATCACTTCCAGTCGCATAAGGATAAACACCACTGGCAACAGCACAAGCGCTTCCAGCTGATGAGCCAGCACACATACGTGTTTTATCCCAAGGGTTTAACACAGTACCAGTATGGCCAGTAGTACCAGTCCCTCCCATACCAAATTCGTCCATAACGGTTTTATTAACTGCGACTGCTCCACATTTAGTTAAATTTTCAATAGCTGTTGCTGTAAAAAATGGCACATAATCTTTTAAAGTATTGGATGAACCTGTACTTAAAATATCTTTCGTACTATAATTATCTTTAATTCCATAAGGAATACCTGATAATAAATTATCTGTAACTTTTAATGCTTTAGCGTTATCTAAAATAGTTACAAAGGCATTGTATTTATCGTTTACTTCGTGCGATTTTTCTAACGCTTCTTTAATTAATTCTTCGCTAGTAACTTCACCTTTTTTTAAAGCCTCATGTATCAATTCAATACTTTTATCCATATATTTCATTTTATCCCACCACCTGAGGTACTTCTATTTCGCGATCTGTAAATTCATCACAATTTTGTAATAGTTCATCGATTGGAACTGACTCTTCAACTTCATCTTCTCTAAATTCACATATAAAATCATCTAAACAATGTGTCATCGGTTCAACGTTAGCAATATTTTCTATTTCGTTAATTAAATCAATATTTTGATCGATAATTTCAAACTCGTCTAAAACCATTTGGTTTTCTTCATCAGTTAAACCAATCAATAACTTGTCCGCATAATCATCGACCATTTCTTTAGTAAACTTTGACATATTTCCCTCCTTAATTTAAAAAATAAGTTTCAAATGAAACTTATTTACTAACTAAAATGGCGCCCAATGTAGGACTCGGACCTACGACCTACCGGTTAACAGCCGGGTGCTCTACCAACTGAGCTAATTGGGCATTTTCCTATAAAATATTTTAAAACATTAAATCTGTCTACTAATATATTTTACATAATAAACCAATCGATGTCAATATTTTTTTATAAAGATTTTAAGAAAAATAAGTTTCACTATACAATGAGGATTTCACAATATAGAAAAACAACACTTAAAATCCCCATAGGGACGAATGTGTTGTATCCGCGGTACCACCCTTTTTATTATACTTTATGTATAATCACTTTAAGTAAGGTAACGGATTACAACCGATTAAATCTACTACTATTTCGAAATAATAGCTCCAAAGTGTTTTTCACTATGATCTTATTTGTTAGCTCCCACCGTCCTAACTCGCTTTAAAACAGTTTTCATAGTTACTTCTCTTTTTCTTCGCCTATGTCAATAATTATAAAGGAATATTATGTATTTGTCAATATTAAACTGACCATTTATTAATATAGTATATTCCTTTTATTTATAATTATGTGTTAAAATATAATTGAGGTGGTTTTATGTATGTTGAACATGAATTTGATCCTTTATATAATAAAGATAGTAAAATTTTAATTTTAGGAAGTATTCCATCAATTCAATCACGTAAAGAAAAATTTTACTATGCTCACAATCAAAATCGTTTTTGGCAAGTTTTATCTAAAGTATTTGAAACTGAAACACCTAAAACTATTGAAGAAAAAAAGAAATTAATTTTAGATAATAATTTAGCCCTTTGGGATGTTTTAGCTTCTTGTGAAATAAACAATTCTTCTGATAGTTCTATTAAAAATCCTAAAGTAAATGATTTAAATAAAATTATAAGTAAAAGTAAAATTGATACTATTTTTACAACTGGTAAAAAAGCTTATAATCTTTATCAAAAATATTGTTATCCAAACACTTTAATTAAAGCTACTTACTTACCTTCAACTAGTTCAGCTAATATCGCTAATTATTCTTTGGAACAATTAGTTAAATATTATCAAGCACTAAAAAAATAACTTAAAAGTATTTTCTTAAGTTATTTTAAATTTTCTAAAAATTGTTCCTCATTCCAAATTTCAATTTCTAATTTTTTAGCTTTATCATATTTACTACCAGGATTTTCTCCAACAATTACTATATCAGTTTTACTAGTAACTGTATCAGTAACTTTACCACCAGCATTTTCAATTTTTTCTTTAGCTTTACTTCTTGTTAAAGTTTCTAAAGAACCAGTTATAACGAATGTTTTATCTTTTAACTTTTCATTTATGACTTCTTCTTTTCCAATATAATTCATATTAACATTGAATTTTTTTAACTCAGAAATTAATTTAATGTTTTTTTCATCTTTAAAATAATCAACAACACTTCTAGCTATCATTTTACCAATATCATGAATAGCTAGTAAATCTTCGTAACTAGCGCTTATTAAATTATCGATATTTTTAAATTTTTTAGCTAAAATTTTAGCTGTTTTACTTCCTACATATCTAATACCTAAAGCAAATAATAAGCGCTCTAAAGAATTATCTTTGCTTTTTTCAATATTATCAAGTAATTTATTAATACTTTTATCACCAAAACCCTCTAGTTCCATTAATTCGTTTTTATGTTCTTTTAAAGTATAAAAATCTAGAAAAGATCTTAAATAACCTAGATTATAAAAGTCTTCAACTATTTGTTCTCCAAATCCTTCGATATATAATGCATCTCTACTAGCATAATGAATTAAACTTTCGATTTTTTTAGCATCACAATGTTCGTTGATACAATAATAAGCAGCTTCGCTTTCTTTTTTTACCAATTTAGAATGACATATTGGACAATATTCAGTCATAACAAATTCTTTTTCTGTTCCATCACGTCTATCAATTTTAGCTTCAACCACTTCAGGAATAACATCCCCAGCTTTTTTAATAGCTACAATGTCACCAATACGAATATCTTTTAATTTAACATATTCTTCATTATGTAAAGTTGATCTAGATACAACTGATCCAGCTATTCTAACAGGCTCTAAAACTGCATTAGGTGTTACTTGTCCTGTTCTCCCAACACTAAAGACAATATCTTTTAAACGAGTTAAAACTTCTAAGGCTGGAAATTTATAAGCAGTTGCCCATTTAGGTGACCTTGTTGTTAGTCCTAATTTTTGTTGACCTTTTATACTATCTAGTTTTATAACAATTCCATCAATTTCATAAGGAAGTTTTTCTCTATTTTGACCCCAATAATCAATAAACTCTAATACTTCATCGATATTTTGAGCACATTTATTTTTAGCATTAACATTAAAACCTAATTCTTTCATAAAACATAAAGCTTCATAATGACTATCTATATTATAATCAATTGGATTAGGTAAATGATACATAAAATTATCTAAATTACGACTAGCAGCCACTTTGGAATCTAATTGTCTAACACTACCAGCAGCTGCGTTTCTTGGATTAGCAAATAATTCTTCACCTTTTTTTTCTCTTTCAGTATTTAATTTATTAAAAGAAGCTTTACTCATAAATATTTCCCCACGAACTTCAATATCAATTTTTTCTTTTAAAGTTAAAGGAATAGTTTTAATTGTTTCTACATTGTGGGTAATATCTTCTCCGGTTATTCCATCTCCTCTAGTCGCTCCTCTTATTAATTTTCCATCCTTATAAACAACAGAAACTGATAGACCATCTATTTTTAATTCACAAACATAACTTGGATTTTTAATTTCTTTTTTTATTCGTTCATCAAAAGCTCTGATTTCATTTTCATTAAAAACATTACTTAAACTTAACATTGGTATTTCGTGAGTAACTTTATTAAAGCGATCGATTACTTTTGTTCCAACTCTTTTAGTTGGACTATCATCACTTACTAATTCGGGATATTTTTTTTCTAATTCGATTAACTCTTGCATATAGCGATCGTATTCTTGATCGGTAATGGTTGGTTTATCTAAAGCATAGTATTCATAATTTGCTTGATTAATTAATTTTATAAGTTTTTCCATTCTTTCTTTCATCATATCACCTATAATATTATACCACATTACAGTTTTTATATAAAGGAAAAAGTATACCTTTGTAGTATGCTTTTGAATGCTATTACGTTTTAAAATAATAACAAAAATATTAATACTTTTGTTTTAAATAATTTTGTAATTCGTTTTTAATATCATCACGTTTTAATCCAAACTCAATATTAGCTTTTAAATAACCAAATTTACTACCTATATCATAATAATCACCAACAAATTCGCATGCATAAAAATCTTGTTTTTGCATTAAATTATCAATTGCGTTAGTTAATTGATATTCTTTGTTAGTCATCTTTAAATTATCTAATTCATTAAATATTTCCGGTTTTAAAATATAACGACCTAAACTTGCAATATTACTTGGAGCTGAATCAATATTAGGTTTTTCAACAATCGATTTTACTTTCATTAAATTTTCATCTTCAAATTCAATAATTCCATATCGATTAACTAAATCATCTTTTACTTTTTTTACTCCTAAAACATTACTATCATTTTTTTCATAAACTTCTATTAGTTGTTTTAAAACCGGTTTATCATAACTCATTAAATCGTCACCATATAAGACAGCAAATGGTTCGTTTTTTATATATTTTTGGGCTAAATTAACAGCATGACCACTTCCTAATGGTTCTTTTTGAACGAGATAATAAATTTTACAAATATTAGAAATGTTTTGAACTAATTTTAATTCTTCATATTTTTCTTTTGAAGATAAAAACTTTTCTAATTTTATATTTTTACTGAAATAATTTTTAATAGCTGGTTTTAAAGGACTAGTAATTAAATATATCTCTTCAATTCCACTAGCTACACACTCTTCAATAATATATTGTAAAGCTGGTTTATCAATAATTGGTAATAACTCCTTTGCCACACCTTTAGTAATTGGCAAAAATCTAGTTCCTAAACCAGCTACTGGAATAACAGCTTTCGTTATTTTTTTCATTTTATTTCTCCTTACTTAAAGCATCCCATACTAGTTTAAACATAAGAACACCAAATAGAAAACAAGCCAACCAAAAAATAGGATTATCATGTTGTTCAAAAAAGAAAGTTGATATTTTTCTAAATATACGTTCTAATTCATCAATTATTGTTAACATAACTTCACCTACACCTTTCTATAACTTTTATGACCTTTTATAACCTGTTTAATACCGTTAGGATGTTCAAAAGCAATTGTCAAAATTGATTTATCAACACCTACTACAACACCAGTTCCATATTTATCATGAATTATATGATCACCAACTTTATAATCAACATTTTCATCAATCATTGCTTGTTTTTTAAAATTTCCAAACAAAGTCTTTTTATCTGTTTCTAAATATTGTTTATTAATTTCTTCAACAAAACGACTAGTTAGATTATAATTAGTTATTCCAAACAAAGTTCTTTGTTTCGCACTTACTAAAAAAACTCTTTTTTTAGCTCGGGTAATTCCTACATAACACAGACGCCTTTCTTCTTCTAATTCATCGATATTATCAAATGAATTGGTATGAGGAAATACTCCTTCTTCTAAACCAACAATAAAAACATTATCAAATTCCAAACCCTTAGCTGCATGTAATGTCATTAGTGTAATAACACCATGACTATCTTTATGTTCTTCGATATCTGATACTAACGATATTTCCATTAAAAATTCATCTAACATTATTATACCATTATTTTCCTCAAAAGTTTTAGTAATTGATTTAAATTCCTCTAAATTTTCTAATCTAACATCTGCTTCTATTGTTTTTTCGTTTTCTAATTCTTTTCTTAATCCACTTATTTCTAAAACTGCTTCAACTATTTCGGTCAAAGAACTATTTTCTTTCAAAGCAATTAATTGATCGATTATTTTTTTAAATTCTAATTCTTTTCCTTGTTCAATAGCTTCATAAAGACTTTTATTTTCTAAACTAGCTTTAAGTGTTAAATTACTTATTGTTTTAGGGCCAATTCCTCTTTTAGGAACATTAATAATTCTTAATAAATTTAAATCATCATTTTGATTATAAATAACTTTTAAATACGCAACTAAATCTTTAATTTCTTTTCGGTTATAAAAAGAAAAA
The DNA here is from genome assembly GCA_944368805.1 of uncultured Bacilli bacterium. Classification (GTDB taxonomy): domain Bacteria; phylum Bacillota_I; class Bacilli_A; order RF39; family UBA660; genus CALVXC01. Next base: position 1,572 of record CALVXC010000020.1, on the reverse strand, counting down.
CCACCAATAATTTTATATGGAACATTTTCTTTTAATAAAGCTTCTTCAATATTTCTTGATTGAGCATTAGTCCTATACAAAACAGCTATTTCATCTTTTTTAGCGCCTTCAGCTAGTAATTTTTTTATTTCATTAACTACATAATTAGCTTCATCACGTTCATCGATTGCTTGATGATATTTAATTTTAGAGCCAATATCACTATCGGTCCAAAGTTTCTTTTCTTTTCTACTTTTATTATTTTCAATTATATCATTAGCAGCATTTAAAATATTTTGTGTTGATCGATAATTTTTTTCTAATTTTACTACTTTAGTATTAGGATAATCTTTTTCAAAATTTAAAATGTTTTTATAATTCGCACCTCGCCATGAAAAAATAGTTTGATCAGGATCTCCTACCGCACATATATTTTGATATTTGGCACTAATCATTTTAATTAAAACATATTGAGCTTCATTCGTATCTTGATATTCATCTACTAATATGTATTTATATTTTTGCTGATATTTTTGTAAAACATGAGGATTTTCTTTAAATAATTTTATTGGCATAATAAGTAAATCATCAAAATCAAATGAATTATTTGTTTTTAATCGTTGTTGATATTTTTCATATACTTTTAAAACTACTTCTTCAAATTCACTATTAACATATTTTTCATATTCACGGTAATCAATTAATTCATTTTTCGCACCACTAATTCTATTTTTAATAGCTTTAGGATTATATATTTTAGGATCAAGTCCAATATCTTTTAATATTTTTTTGATTAAAGTTAACGAATCATCACTATCGATAATTGTAAAATTATTTTTATAGCCTAATAAATCATAGTTTTCTTTAACAATTACTAAACCTAAAGCATGGAATGTTGATATTTGCATTCCATAAGCTACTGGTCCAATTAAACTAGTCAATCTTTCTTTCATTTCTTTAGCTGCTTTATTAGTAAAAGTTATAGCTAGAATATGACTAGGGTTAATTCCTTGTTCAATTAAATAAGCAATTCTTGTTGTTAAAACTTTAGTTTTACCACTACCAGCTCCAGCTAAAATCAAAAGTGATCCATCAATAGTTGTTACAGCTTCTAATTGTTCTTTATTTAAATTTTCAAGCATACTATTCACCTAATATAATCATAACATAAAAGCACTTATTTGATAAGTGCTTAACTAAAAATTTATAATTATTCTTCAATATCAATAATAACTGTTTTTTGTTTATTAGTTTTATATGGTTTAGTTTTACCAAACTTTCTTTTAAAAAACATAACTAAAAAAATAACTAAACCTAAAAATATTAAAAAAATAAAAGCATAAAATGATAAAATTATTAAAATAATAGCAATTAAAATGGCTAATATATAAAACAAAACAGTTTTAAATTTATCAAAATCAAATTTAGGCACATTTCACCAACTTTCTATAAATAGTATAACATAAATATTACTAAAATTTTACTAAAAAATTACTAAATAGTATGTTAAAATATGTAAAAAGGGGCTGTCTCAAAATTAAGTGATTGATTTTGTATCAGTCTCTTTTTTTTATCACAAAAAAAATATAATAA
>CALVXC010000019.1 GCA_944368805.1 uncultured Bacilli bacterium | reverse complement strand
TATATGAACAATGCATATATTGACCCTTTATTTATAAATTTAGCAATTTCTCATTCACAATTTGAAACGATACACGCATATAGAGATGGAAATGGAAGATTAGGTAGAGCATTGATTCCTATTCAGTTGGCTCTATTAACAGAAGAAGAACCTATCTTATTTTTATCAGAAATAATAGAATTATATAAACCTAGTTATCATAAATTTTTAAATGAAAGTAGAAAGGGAAATATGATTGGTTTTATTAAATTCTTTTTGCAATGTATAATAGAACAGTGTAATAATTATATTGCAAAAATAAATAGAATAAAACAGATATACACAAAGGATATGGAAAAATTAAAAATTTTAAATAGTAACGCTGTTTACAGAATTATGCCCGCCATAATGCGACAAATAGTCTTTACCAAAAAAGAAATAGAAGAAGAATCAGGAGTGTCAAGAAATACAGTCTCAACATTAATTGATAAATTAGTAGAACTTGATATATTAGTACCAGACTCTAATTATGCAAAACTAGCTTATAGGTATAATGAAATTTATAACGTTTTTGTTGGTAAAGATATGACATGAATTTTAATTATATAAAAATGAAAATAAAGGTATTATAATATGAATAGTGATTGATCTATATATCAATTACCTTTGGTAAAAGTTGTAGTTAACTTCCTCAACGGCACCAATATGTAATTTAATCGCTATTTTAGCGATTTTTATTTTGCAATATCATTGTTATAAAAAAATTCTAGGAGCTACTTTCATAACTCCTAGTTTTTATTATAAATCTTTTAATTCTTAAGCTATATCTTGTATTTATTCTTAAACATATGCGAATATATATTTAATTTTGTAAATAATGTCTTAAGTATTCAAACATTTACAAATTTACTATTTTTATTAATATATCTTAAGATATTTATTTTTTTATAACACATCACACAATAATTTTATTCTATAACTTTAGGCATAGGCAAATCAAATGTAACGTGACTATACTGTTTAATATTTTGACTCTTGCATAATTCCGAATATTTATCATCCCACGATAAACGATAAGATTTATTAATATCAAGTCCTAATATTTCTATCCATTTTCTAACTACTTCGTTTGGATCTTTAGAAGAACTTTTATTTTCTACTTCAAGTGCGATACCAAAGGGATACTCATCTACTGATATCTCAACTTCGTCATTAACAAAAATCGTCCTATATCTTTCATAGCTTTCTACATCTTTCATTTTTAAGACATTGTTAATTAAGAACATTAAATTATCGTAATCATCGTATTGTACTCTAACTTCTACTTCTACTTCTTTATTTACATCAGTAGCCTTAGTGTCTGGGATTCTTCTTTTCCAACTAATTTTACATTTAGCAGTTTCATCGTTTTTTGTAACTCTAATTCTAAATCTTCCATCTATTTCTTTAGAGTAAAAACTCATTTCATCATTAGGATGGTCAAATTGGGAAGTCTTTTCATAACAACGACTTTTCATATTTAAATCTTGAATATTTTTTAGTTTTTCAATTATACTTTCTAATTTTTCTGTAGGAAAATAGTATCTTACTTCATATTCCATAATTCATCTCCTCTATATTTGGTAGTGTGAATAGTTTCATACAATATTCTTTATTTTTCAATAATTTTAATAATTTTTTAATTGTTTACTATTTTGAGTAAGTTTTTCATTATAAATTTGTTATTACAATTTTTATTAAAGTTCAGACTAAAAAGTGCCTTATTTTTAATATTCTCTATAAATTATATGTTCTAATTTTTCGTTTGTTATTTCCTTGTTAACTACTTTCTCTTTAATTGGTTTTGCTAAAATCTTATGGTTTTCCAAGTTTTGTATTGATATCCATTCAAAAATACCATCGCCATCTAAAGATTTAAAACCACTTTTTATTGTTTCTTCTTTAATAGTAGTTAAATAGTAAAAGCCTATTTCGTGATACTTTGTTTTAGGTGAACTTAAAAACATTTCTACTACATATTTTAATTTTAAATTTGTAGATAAATTTAGTTCTTCTTTTAATTCACGAACTATTGCATTATCACTATCTTCGTGAACATCAATTCTTCCACCTGGGAACATATATCTCCCATTATCTTGATTTTCTAAAAGAATTTTTGATTTATCTTCATTATAAATAATTGCTCCAACACGTACACCAAATCGTTTACCTTCTTCTTTCATAGTTATTACCATGGTTTCACCTCTTTTTAATTTTTCTAAATATTTTTCTTTTAATTCTGGATATATCTTGAAAAATTGTTCAATATTTATTCCCTTTTTTTGCCATCTTATAACCTTAGGAATTAGATCACTATTATCTTTTGGAAGAAAAGATGGTCTGTTTGGGTATAAATAAAGTTTTAATTCTCCTTTGTTATTTAATTCTTTCAGTTTTTCAAAAACATTATTTATGTATTCTTCATGTATAACATTCTCGTCAAATTCGCTAACAACTTCTGCTGCCCAACCAGTTTTCCCTGAAATAAAGTTTTTGCCACTTAATGTATAAAGTGAACCTGAAACGTTAAAAATATCTTTAAACATATTTTCTTTTCTTTCCACTAAAATTATTGGGTTATTTTCCGTTCCATCACCACTTAAATAATAATATAAATCACTACCTTTATTACTTATAAAAATTGTAGAAATTGCTTTAGATAAAGTTGCATATACCCATGCCTTACCATGAGTGCTTTTATTTCTTTTAATTATTTTTAGACCTTGATGTGTACTTCCATGATATACATATTTTATTTTTTCTTTCATATTTACCTTCTTATATTATTTGTTTTAAAATTACTGATTTATTATACTATCTTATTCTAATCAATATTTCGATTATAAAAACTTCTAATTTTTTAAAAGAGTATAAATTATATATAACTAAATTATATAATATTTAAAATTATTTGTGAAGTTATTACGGTTATAATATTTTAGATTTCAATAAATAATTTAATATCAGTATCGTAAAAAAGATTGAAATTTATAAGAAAATGTGTTAATGTAATTTATAAGTTATTAATAAACATAAGTTTGCTACTAAAAAAATTATTCATTTACATTTATATTTAAATTTTGGTGGCAAATATATTTTTGACGATTTTAATTTATATGAGGGGTAGGAGATTAACATTATATAAAAAAATTAAGAGAAGAAAACAGAAAAAAGGGACAAAAAAGTAAGGAGTGAAAGTCATTATGAAAAAAATGAATGTAATAGTAATTTTTGACAAAGACATGAAAAAAACATTAATGTGCAAACGTACAAAAGAACCATATAAAGGAATGTATAATCTCGTAGGAGGAAAAATAGAAAAAGAAAATGACGGCTTAAGCGAAGCTTATAGAGAACTTTGTGAAGAAACTAATATAAAAAAAGAAGATATAAAGTTAATTTATTTTATGAACTTATCTTATATTAAGTGGGGGAAAGAATTAGAAGTTTATTATGGAATATTAAATAAAAATGTAAATCTTATAGAAGAAGTTAATAAACTAGAATGGGTTTCAATAAACGAAAATTTCTTTGATATGAATAAATATGCTGGTGAAGGAAATATAGGACATATAATTGAAGAAATAAAATATGATATAAAATCTTCTGAATTAAAATAATTTTAATAATCACTATTAAAAAATCTAGAAGTTATTACTAGATTTTTTTAAATTTATTTAAAATTTAGACAAATAATTCCCTGACATTAAACGTGCCAATTATTGCTTTTATAGAATATGATAGTACTGTAAAGAGTTAGAGCTATTAGTAAATTTATAGAAAAGAGGGAAAACATGCTACAAATAATATTAGAATGGGCAATTCCTACCATACTAACTTGTTTTTTTACTTATATAATTAAAGAATTAAGAATGGCTAGACAAAATAATATAGCAATTAAAGACAGCATGATTATTTTGTTAAGAAGTCAAATTACTAGTAAAATTGAAACATATATTAACTTAGGATATTTACCAGAATACGCTAGAACATGTTTAGAAGAGTTATATAAACAATATCAATCTTTAGGTGGTAATCATGGTGTTAAAGAATTAGTAGATCAATGTTTTAAACTACCACCATTCAAAATAGAAAAAAATAATTAATATTATTTTTAAGTATATTTTTAAACTAAATTTATAATGATTTTCCCTTAATAAAACTTAATTATAAATATTATATAAAACTAATTCGTATTGTTCTTTATAATAAATACTAATAAACTAACACTTTCAATTTTCACTTATAAAAAATTATAAATTTAATAGTGAAAAAATTTTTTTTCGGTATTTTAAAAGTACTAAAACAACATAGCAGTAAAGCTAAACTGACCAATTATTTATATCGATACTTCCCCCTTATAATATTTAGAACTAAATAGTTTAATTAATACATAAAAATGGTGATATTACTAAATATAAGGTGATTTAAAATGAAAGATTTCATAAAAAGAAAACTTTCATTTTTTTTAATAAAATGACCATAATAAAAATGGTGATATATATGATTGTAAGATTAGGCTATGTTTCTTTAAGTAAAACTTTAGAAAATATAACTCCTTCAAAAACGATTACCTACACTAACTATTTAAAACAACCAGATATAAAAAAAATAGAAAATTTAATTAAACAAAATTTAAATAACTTATCTAAAATAATAGATTATAATATAAAAAACGATATCCATTTTTATCGAATAACTTCTAATCTAATACCTTTAGGAACACATAAAGATGTTCAATTTGATTATATTAACAAATTTCAAAAGGAATATAATCAAATAAGTTCTAAAATAAAAAAACATCACATGCGTGTTGATTTTCATCCTGATCAATACACTGTTTTAAACAGTACCAAAAAAGAAGTAATTGAAAATACTTTTCAAATTTTAAAACATCACTATAATTTATCAAAAGCATTAAAAATTAATCCACCAGTTATTATCGTTCATGTAGGAAGTAATACTTTTGGTAAAAAAAATTCTTTAACTAGATTTATTAACAACTTTAACAAATTACCTAATAATATAAAAAAAGCTATCGTTGTTGAAAATGATGATAAAATTTTTAATATTGAAGACGTATTAGATTTAACTACAAAATTAAAAATACCTTTTGTTTTAGACTATCACCATCATATTTGTAATAATGACGGCTTAAATATTGATGATTATTTAGAGAAAATATTTAATACTTGGACTTTAATTAGACCTAAAATTCATTTTTCTTCACCAAAAAGTAAATTAAAAAAAGAATTTAGAACTCATCATGAATATATTAATGTTGACGAATTTATTACTTTAATCGAAAAAATAAAAAAATATAATATAGATGTAGATATTATGTTGGAAGCTAAAGGTAAAGACGAGGCTTTATTTAGATTAGTAAGACAATTAAAATATAAAACAAATTATCATTTTATTGACGAAACTTCATTTGAAGTCTAGTCAATTTTTTTTAACCATTTTTCCATATTACATAAAGTTATGTGATCAATAAAATGTTCAATTTTTTCAACTTGTTCTAAAGAATAATTATCTTTATTTAAACATTTAAAAAATTCGACTAAAATATTATGGCGCCATAAAAAATAACTACCTAATTTTATTCCTTCATTTGTCAAACTTACATCACCATATTTTTCAAAATTAACAAGCTTATGTTCTCTTAATCTTGAAACCATTTTTGAAGCCGAAGAAGGTTTTACATTCAATTCATAAGATAAATCTTTAATTCTCATTTTATTTTGTCCATTAGTTATACGAAAAAGCATCTCTAAGTAATCTTCCATTGCCTCAGTAATAAAATCATTCTCTTGAAGTTTATAACCTTTTAAAGTATAAAATTCACTTTTTTTATCCATTTGCCTATTACCTCTTTTCTAAAATATCATATATTACTAAAGAGTTAGTTAAAGGAAACTTTTTAACTAATTATATTAGAGAGGATAAATTAATATGTTTAAACCTAATCTTAAATTAAACGAAATAGCTGTTGGTAAAAGAGCTATTGTGAAAAAAATAAATTCTAACGAAAGTATTAAAAGAAGACTTTTAGATATCGGTTTAACTCCTGGTAGTAAAATTGAATGTGTTTTAAGTAGTCCTAGTGGTGATCCTAAGGCTTACTTAATTAAAGGTGCTTTAATAGCTATTAGAAACGAAGATTCCAATATGATTATCGTAGAAGCATGTTAGGAAGATTATTATGAAAAAGAAAACAGAAAAAATAGATTATATTATCGCTTTAGCTGGAAATCCTAATGTTGGGAAAAGTACCGTTTTTAATAATTTAACTGGTTTAAGACAACATACAGGAAATTGGCCAGGTAAAACAGTTTCTAATGCTTCAGGTAATTATATTTTTGATAATGAAAATTATCTTATTTATGACTTACCAGGAACTTATTCTTTAAATGCTCATTCAACTGAAGAAGAAGTAGCTCGTGATTTTATTTGTTTTGGTAATTATGATGTAGCCGTAATAGTTTGTGATGCAGTTTGTTTAGAGCGCAACTTAAACTTAGTATTGCAAGTTTTAGAAATTACTAATAAAAGTATAATTTGTGTTAATTTATTAGACGAAGCTAAAAAAAAGAAAATAAAAATAGATTTAGTGAAACTATCTGATTATTTAGGTGTACCAGTAGTAGGTAGCAGTGCTAGTAAAGGTAAGGGAATGAAAGAATTAGTTAAAAAAATTAGTTTAATGGTTAAAGTTAAAACTAATTCTTATTTAAAAATAGATTACAATGAAACGATTGAAAAAGCTATAAAAACAGTCGAAAGTAATATTAATAATGTTAATTTAAATAAAAGGTGGTTAGCTTTAAAACTGTTGGATGATGATTATGAATTAATTAATTCGTTAAATCATAGTTTGGGTTATAATATTATCGATAACGAATTAGAAGAAGTTATAAATAAAGCTAAACAAATACTATTAGAAAATGATATTACTTCTAATAATTTAAAAGAATATGTTATCAGTGCTATAAATAAAAAAGCTGAATTTATATATCATCAAACAGTTACTTTAGGTAGTATTAATTATAATCAAAAAGATCTAAAAATAGATAAATGGTTAACAAGTAAATGGACCGGAATTCCTTTTATGCTAGCTTTATTAGCTACTATTTTTTGGATTACGATAGTTGGAGCTAACTATCCCTCATCTTGGTTGTTTGATTTTTTATTTAGTATTGATAAATATTTAAAACAGTTTTTAGAATTTATTAACTCACCTACATGGTTAATAGGAATGTTAGTTGATGGAGTATATCGGGTTTTAGCGTGGGTAATATCCGTTATGTTACCACCAATGTTAATTTTCTTTCCCTTATTTACTTTGCTAGAAGATGCTGGAATATTACCTAGAATAGCATTTAATTTGGATAAATATTTCAAAAAATGCTATACTTGTGGTAAGCAAGCTTTAACAATGGCAATGGGGTTTGGATGTAATGCAGTTGGTGTAACTGGCTGCAGAATAATCGACTCACCAAGAGAACGATTAATTGCTATGATTACTAATGCATTTGTACCTTGTAATGGAAGGTATCCTACTTTAATATCAATTATTACTATGTTTTTAATTGGTGGTAGTTTAGGAGGCTTTACATCGGTTATTAGTACTTTGTTATTAGTTGGTGTTATATTAATAGGAATTTTTATGACTTTTTTAATATCAAAAATTCTTTCTAAAACAATTTTAAAGGGCTATCCATCATCATTTACTTTAGAATTACCACCATATCGTAAACCACAATTTGGAAAAGTTATTATTAGATCAATTTTAGATCGCTCGCTTTTTGTATTAGGTAGAGCAGTTATAGTTGCTGCTCCAGCTGGTTTAGTAATTTGGCTATTAGCTAATATTGATATCAATAACATTAGTCTTTTAAATCATTGTGCGAACGCTTTAGAACCGTTTGCTAATCTTTTTGGTTTAGACGGAGTAATCCTAATGGCTTTCATTTTAGGTTTTCCTGCTAATGAAATTGTTTTTCCTATCATTATTATGACTTATATGGCAACTGGTCAAATAATCGAATTAGATAATTTAGAAGCCTTAAAAACTTTATTAATAGATAATGGTTGGACGATTACAACAGCTATTTGTGTAATGTTGTTTTCTTTAATGCATTGGCCTTGTTCAACTACTTGTTTAACAATAAAAAAAGAAAGTAAAAGTTGGAAATGGACTTTAATTTCAATTTTAATTCCTACAATAACAGGTTTAATTGTTTGTTTTATTGTATCACATATACTAAATATTTTTCTCTAGTTTATCTAGAGTTTTTTAATTTAGTTATAAATTAAAAAGTTTAAATATTTATATAAATATAAAAATTTTATTTGATAAAACTTAATAGAAAAAATTAAAAATACAAAGACTAAATTATTAAAAAACTATCAACAAAATAACACATTATTTCACTAAAAAAACATATTTTTTTTATGATTGTTATGATATAATGGATAATAGGTGAGAGATTATGGCAAGTAAGAAGTTTAAAAATCTCGATGAGCAAATAGAAATCTTAAGATCTAAAGGCTTAATTATTGAAAATGAAGATGAAGCAAGAGATATATTATTTAGAGAAAATTACTTCTTTATTTCAGGATATCGTCATTTATTTATGCGAACAGCTAAAGAACGACGTTTTATTGAAGGAACTACTTTTGATGAATTATATTCAATGTTTGTTTTTGATCGAAAAATACGTAATATAATGTTTAAAAACATATTAATTATTGAAAACAACATTAAATCAATTATCAGTTATCAACTGTCTAAAAAATATGGTTTTAGAGAAAAAGAATATTTGAACCCTAAAAATTTTACGCAAGACAGTTTAAAAACAAGACAAGTTCATGATGTATTAAATAAAATGCGTCGTCAAATTAAGATAAATGGTAAACAACACGCTGCTACTTTGCATTATATCAGTAATTATGGTTATATTCCTTTATGGGTTTTAGTTAAAGTTCTATCTTTTGGGATTGTCTCTGAACTTTATACAATTTTAAAATCAGAAGATCAATACGCTATTTCGGAAGTATATGGTTTAGATAGTGATACTTTACAAATATATTTATCATTACTATCAAATTACCGAAATTTATGCGCTCACGAAGATATTTTATATGACCATCGAACACAAAGAACAATACCTGATACTGTTTACCATTATAAGCTAAATATAGATATGACTGATGATGAATATAATTATGGTAAAAACGACTTATTTGCTTTAGTAATCATAATGCGCCAAATGTTAACTGATGAAGAATTTCGTGAATTAATATTTGAATTAGGATATGAAGTTGATGTTTTAGATGGAAAAGTTGATGTTATTCCTATTAACGCTTTGTTAAATAGAATTGGTTTTCCTGATAATTGGCGCGATATAGTAGATATAGAATAAATTTAATTATAAGGAGGAAATATGAAATCAAAAATAATTTGGATAGTAGCCATTATTTTAAGTTTTTTCGTAGGAATATGTGCAACTATCATCGTTATTAAATATATAAATAGTGATCAAACAATAACTAATAAAAACGTTACAGTAACGGAACAGGATAGTATTAGTGAAGCTATTGAAAAAGTTTATGATGCAGTAGTTGTCGTCGAAGTTTATAATAATGATCGTCTAGTATCGACTGGAACTGGTTTTGTTTATAAAAAAGATGATGATTATGGTTATATTATTACTAATCATCATGTAATTGAAAGTAATGGGACAATTAGAATAACTAATACTGGTGGTAATACAGTTGAAGCTAAACTTTTAGGTAGTGATGAATATGCTGATATTGCTGTTTTATCTATTGATAAGGATGCTGCTTTAGAAGAGGCTGAAATAGGAAATACTACTGATATCGAATTAGGAGATACTGTTTTTACTATTGGTTCACCTTTAGGTGTTGATTATATGGGAACTGTTACTAAAGGAATCTTATCTGGAAAAGATAGAACCGTAACTGTCGAATTAAATAATGGTAGCTTTGTTATGGAAGTATTACAAACTGATGCTGCTATAAACCCAGGCAATAGTGGTGGCCCATTATTAAATATTAATGGTGAAGTTATTGGTGTTAATTCGATGAAACTAGTTGAAGATCAAATCGAAGGAATGGGATTTGCTATTCCAATTGAAATGGTTATGTCATCAGTTGAACGATTGGAAAAAGGCGAAACAATTGATCGACCAGTTATTGGTGTTGAAATGTTAGATGTAGATAATCCTTATGCTTTATTTTATAATCAAATAACTTTAGACGATAATATCGAAAGTGGGGTTGTAATTGTAAATACAGTTGATGATTATCCAGCTGAAAAAGCCGGACTTAAAAAAGGTGATGTTATTGTCGGAATTGATGATACCGAAATTTCTAACAGTGCTTATTTACGTTTTACTTTATATAAATATAATGTTGGTGATAAGGTAACAGTTAAATATATTCGCGATGGCAAGTTAAAAGAAACAACCATGACTTTAGATAAAAGTGCTGAAGATTAAAGATTAATTAAAATAAAAACTGATATTTAGAAATAATTTTTCTATTTATCAGTTTTTTATATTTCTATATATTTTATTTTTTTCTAACATCGGAAATTCTAACATAACCTCTAGTGTTGTTTAATTGAAGTTCATTAAGCGCACCAGGAAAAATTTTCGTAATTGTTCCACCGTCATAAGTTGCTTTACTAGCTACTGTACTATTGATACTAGGATAAATATTCCATGCATCTTTAAAGACAACCTGTTCTCCCACTTTAAAATTATTAGAACTTGTTGCTTCGGTAATTGGTATTTTTAAAGTTTGATCAGGATAAATCGTATATGGAAATTTAATATTGTTATATTTAGCTATTTCACGCCAACTAACATTATATTTTTTGCCTATTTTCCATAAAGTATCACCTTTAACAACAGTATATGTGTAATAATCAGCTTCTGTTTTATCATCTAAATGATTTAAACCAGCTTGTTTGATAATTGTTGGATAATCAATAAAAGCGATATCACGATCAACACGACCATTAATACCATTAATACTACCATCACTAGTATATTGCCACATTCCAAATGGGCGATCATAAGTTGGTTTGTTAGCCCATTGTGCTACCCATTTATCATAACGATCTAATCTAGTAGAACTTAATTTAGTTTCAAACCAATAAAGATTAGAATAAATACCTACATAATAACCACTAGCTTCAATTTTATTACAAAACGTTTCACATATACTAGTTAATTGTTCGTTACTTAAATTTTTTTGAATACTATTATTTTCTACATCATAATAAATAGGGTAAGTTAACTTATAATCACGAACTAATCTTAAAACATGTTCAGCTTCACTAATAGCTTCAGATGTATTAGTAGCGTAGCTAAATAAATAAACACCAAATGGAATGTTTAAACGTGTACAAGCATCAGCGTTTTGAAAATATTTAGGATCATCATATTGAGTATCATTACCACCAAAACCACATCTTATAATAGCAAAATCAATTTGCTCTTTTACTTGATCCCAATTTATATCTCCTTGATACTTTGAAACATCAATACCCTCTTTCCTCATTATATCAACCTTCTTTCTTTGATATTATATTCTGCTTTTTATAGTTGTTAGAGGCTAAACGTTTAAAAAGTAAAACAAAATTTAAGTTATTTATATAAATGTAAGATATTTATAATGAAAAATCAAAAATAAATAAAAATTCATTTTTGATTTAAAAATTATTATTTTTGATTTTCAAATAATAGACCTTTATAATATTTCCACGAAATAACTCTTGTAGCTAATTTATCAATAATGTTTTCTGATAAGATTCCGTCGTAGATAGCTTCTTTTATTTTGACAATATCGTTTTCATAATCGGTTGTAATAAGAAGATCATTTCCAGCTAAAATAGCTTTTACTGCGATGTTATCAGTATTAGAGACAGCACTCATTGCGAGGTCATCTGTAATAATAATTCCTGTAAAGTCTAATTCATTTCTAAGAAGATTATGTACACTAATGGATAAAGAAGCAGGGTTGGTATCATCAATACTAGTAACAATATTATGGCTTATTAATACTGCTTCTGCTCCAGCATTAATTCCAGCTTTGAAAGGTGGTAAGTCATTTTCTAAAATATTTTCATAATCTCTATTATCAGTAGAAATATTAGTGTGAGTATCGCTGTTGTTAGCATATCCAGGGAAATGTTTTAGTGTATATGATACACCAGTTCCTTTACTTGCCTCAATGACTGTTTTAGCATATTCAGAAGTTATATCAGTATTTTGCTTTAAAGTTCTATCATAAATATAAGCATCTGGATTAGTGGCTACATCTATTACAGGCGCTAAATTAACATTTAATCCTAATTCATTTAATAAAAAGCTTTTTTCAATTGTATCTTCGGCAATTAAATTTAAACCGCCTAAGTTATATAAATAACTAGATGATTGAAAAATTTTTTTAGATAGGTTTGGATTGCTGCTTATTCTGACTACTTTTCCTCCTTCTTCATCAACAGCTGTTAAAAGAGGAATTTTTGAATTGTTTTGTAAAGAGTTTATCATTTCTTTTACTTCTTTTTTAGTTTTGTCTTTAAAGTCTTTTTCAAAGAAAACAAAACCACCAAATTGATATTTTTTTAAAACATTTATTTGATTATTATTAGGATATCTAACTAATAAAATTTGAGCAATTTTTTCATCTAATGTCATATTCTGAACTTTTTTATAGGCAAAGTCGTAATAATCTTTAAATATTCCATTATCATACCATTCTTTAGGGAAATTGTTGTTTTCTTTCATAACTAAATTGGTTTCATAGTCTTTTATTTCGATGTTTTGTAATTCACTATTTTTATTTAAAAGGCCAGTATAATTGAGGGAAATAATTTCTCCTACATTTACATCTAAATTGTCGTTGTTAATAGTGTATATGATGTTATTTTTATCTTGTAAAATTGTTTGGTGTTGATTAGTTAATAAAACAGATGCGTTTAATTTTTTTGTGTCAAAGTTAGTTTCAGAAGTTTTTAAAGAAAAAATAAGAAATAATCCTAAAATTAAAATAATTATTAAACTAATAATAAGTATAATATATTTTTTTATTTTTTTCACAATATCACCTATAATAATTATATGTATAAAATATAAAATATGAATTAAATAATTTTTTATATTTAATTTATTGTTTGTTATTATAATTTAAATTATTAATAATTAATAATTTTAACTTTTTAAATCTATTTACATAGAATACTTTGAGGAGGAATACTTTATGAATAATTATAAAATAGTTCTTGACGCTGGTCATGGAGGAACGGACGGGGGAGCAAGTGGTAACGGAATTGTTGAGAAGGATTTAACTTTAGCAATTTCTAAGTACATGTACGATTTGTTTAATGAGTTAGATGTACCGGTTACTATGACGCGAACAACAGATGAAACTTTAAGCCCGTCACAGCGTGTTGAACGTATATTAGCAGCATACGGTAATAGCCCAGATGTTATCGTTATTTCTAATCACATAAATGCTGGAGGTGGTGAAGGTCAAAGTGTAACAAATAAATGTATAACAATTAAAGCCTAAATATAAAAAAGAAATGAGGAAATGTTATGAATATTAGTTACACTAGAAAAGGTGATTATTTATTACCTAATTTGATATTAGAAAATATAGAACAATATAATATAAGAAAATATGGATTACTAAGATTAGATTATATTAAAAATAATAAGAAAAGTTTATATATTAAATTACTTATGAATGATGGATTAAATAAATATTTACATGATATAGATGAATTAGTAGAAGATAAAGTAAATGAATTAATAAAGGTACTTGCTGAAAAAGAAAATATAAATGAAAAAATGAAATGTAGTCAACAATTACTGTGGATAAAAAATATGAATAATATAAAAAATAGAGCTGAAGAAATTATATTAAAGGAGTATATCTATGTGTGATATAACAGAAAAAGAATGGAATCAAAAATATCTACCTTTTTATAATAATTTTAGTAAGTATATGATTAATTATATTATTCCTGATGTAGTAGCATTTTACATAGCAAATAGTTATAGTAGAAAATGTTTATGTGATTCACCACTTTATAATCATATTAATTCTGCAAAAGATGTATTTAATATAAACTGTGATACTAAAAAATTAATACCTAAAATAGAAGAAATATTAAGAATAAAATATAATTTAAAAATAGTAAATAATAATCCATTAAGATTAAAAAGATATTATTAAAGAAATTAACACTATCTGAAATATGATAGTGTTTTTTTGCTTGTGGGAGTAATTTTGTTGTCTAGCCAGCACTGAATTTCTACTCCCGCACGAAATTCTTTTGTGGGAAATATCCCAAACCCTTAATAAAATGTCGAAAAATATGATATAATTATTTATGAAAATGTACTAAGAATTGTACAATAATGAGGTGAAAAGAATGGCAGATTTTAAATTTATAGATTTATTCGCGGGAATTGGAGGTATAAGAAGACCATATCAAAAATTAGGTGGAACATGTGTTTTTTCTTCTGAAATAGATAAGTTTGCCATAAAAACATATGAGGCAAATTGGGGCGAAACTCCGAGTGGTGATATAACACAAATAGAAGCTAAAGATATTCCAAAATTTGATATATTGTTAGCAGGATTCCCATGTCAAGCATTTTCTATTGCCGGTAAGAGGAAGGGATTTGATGACACAAGAGGAACAATGTTTTTTGAAGTGGAAAGAATATTAGAATATCATAATCCTAAATGTTTTATGCTTGAAAATGTTAAAGGCTTATTAAGTCATGACAAAGGTAATACTTTTAGAGTTATGAAAGATATTCTTGAAAAAAAGCTTGATTACAAAATTTATTATAAAGTATTAAATGCTAAAGATTTTGGTGTGCCACAAAATAGAGAGAGAATTATAATTGTGGGCTTTAAAAACCATAATATAAATTTTGAATTTCCGAATCCTACAGGTGAGAAAACAAGACTTGGAGATATTTTAGAAAAAAACGTAGATTCTAAATATACAATTTCTGATAAGATTTGGGCGAGTCATCAAAGAAGAAAAGAGCAACATAGAGCAAAAGGAAATGGATTTGGTTATAGTTTGTTTAACGAGAACTCTGAATATACTAGCACAATATCAGCGAGATATTACAAAGATGGATCTGAAATATTAATTGAACAAAAAAATGCAAATCCTAGGAAGCTTACTCCGAGAGAAGCGGCAAGATTACAAGGATTTCCAGATGATTTTAAATTAGTAGTAAGTGATTTACAATGTTACAAACAATTTGGCAACTCTGTACCAACTAAGATGATTGAAGCTGTTGCAAATAATGTGATTAAGGCTTTGAAAGAAGGTGGAGAAATTGATTAGTATATTTGGCTTGAAAAATAAAAAAGAAGTATTAAATAAGAAAATTAAAATAACAGATAGTGTTTATAATAATAACTTACAATTCTATACTATCCTTAAATTATTAACAAAATGTAAATTATCGGATAAACAGCTAATTTTGTTACAAGATGTTTTACTAAGAAATATTAAAATCTCTGATAAAGTATTATTGCAAAAACTTATATTAAGTAATAATGCTATAGCAGTGGAAGGAACTCAAAAATATGAGGATTTATGCATGTTAATTAATACTCTAGATCATTCTGATATGTCTATGTGGAAAGATATGATGGATGTTTCTATTGAGTTAATGTTAATTAAAGATTTAATATTGCAAGAATCTAAAGCATATGCTAATAATCAATATAAAGAAGTAATAAGTCAGTTAAATGATAAGTTAAGTTTAGAATGTGATATGTCAAAATTAAGCTTACCATATGGTCAGCGAGTAATAAGCTCATTATTAGTTTTTGTGTTAACGGATAATAATAGAAAAAATGAATTTATTTTAGAATCGAGCGGTAAATCAGTTAAAGAATTTAGTAATAAAATTTCTAAACTTATTAACGATTACGAGATAAATTGTAATAACATGTTTTCACTTATTATGACAGAAAGTATTAATCAAAGTATTGTATCTGATGCTGGTCAATCATATGAAAGTAGGGTTGAAGAAAAAATACTTCCAATTGTAGATAAACTTAATGGACATTCACATGATAGTAAAATTCCATCAGTTGAATATGATTTTACTTTTAAATTAAATGGTGTAAAGTGCGGAATAAGCGCAAAAAGGACATTGAGGGAAAGGTATAAACAAAATTTTGAAGATGTTGAATTATTAGATATTGATTTTATGTTTCTAATTACTTTAGGTATTGATTTAAATGAAGATAAACTAAATAACATTCTTCAAAAAAAAGGAATTTATGTAATTGTTGCTCAAGAAGTTTATGAATCAAAAGAGTACTTAAAAAATAATAGCAGGGTAATTTCTTCAGAAAGTTTAAATAAAGAATGCTTATTAAATTTAATCTCATTAAGACATTTATCGAAGGAAGAAATGAAGAGGATTGTAGGATGAAAGTAATTACACTTAAGCAACCATGGGCAACATTAGTAGCCGAAGGATTAAAAAAATATGAATTTAGAAGTTGGAAATTTAATTATAGAGGTGAGATTTTAATTCATGCTGGTAAAGGTGTAGATAAAGAAGCAATGAAAAAATTTAAACATCTTAACCTTAATTATCCTCAATCAAAAATAATAGCAAAAGTAAAAATTTTAGATTGTATTGAATTGAATGATGAAATAAATAGGCAAATAATTGAAGAAAATGAATTAGTATACGGATATAAATATGATAGAATTGGGTATGCTTGGAAACTAGAAGTTATTGAAAAAATAGAAGATGATAAACTGATATCTGGAAAACAGGGAATATGGAATATATAAAAGAATAAAAAGGCGCTAGTACAGGCTTTATAGTCTTGTATTGCGCTTTTTTATTAAAAGGAGTGATTGGTATTGTTAAAAATTTACATTGGACCTAATGGTTATGGTAAAACATTTACAATTAATAAGGAAATAGAGGAATTAAAAAGACAAGATAAGACTAGAAGCGATATATTAATATTGAATTCTGAAATAGTATTTGCTGATGAAATGAAAGATACCGTTAATAATTCTTTTGTAATGGAATATTTAATTGGAGAATTACTAGATAATGAAGAAATTTCAAGTGCTAGAATTATGTATGAGAGTGTTCTAGATAAAAGTATTGAAGAAAATAAAAATATGTATAATGAAATGATGGATGAAGTTTTGGCGTTAAATCACCAAACAAGGAAAAAAGATATTATTTCGACAACCCCTACCAAGGAATATAAAAAAATAGTTAAAATCAATTCTGATGATTTAAAAAATAGTATGGGAAGTGGGCAAAAATTACAATTTTTGTTAAAATTAATTCAAAAAAGTAATAAAAAATATATATTTTTAGATGAACCGGAAAATCATACTCATCCATCTTTATTACATATAACTGCTGGTTTAATAAATGATTTGAGTAAAACAAAAAATGTTTGTGTTGCTACTCATTCTCCTGAATTGTTAAATTTATTGAATATTGATTTTGATAATTTATTTATATTTAATGATCCAAATTTTGGGTCTCCAAAAAAGATAGATTTTAGTAGTTCTATCATGTTACCAGAAAGCATTCATATTGAAAACCTAAATAATAAATCTAAATCATATTTTGCTATTAGTTCATTAAAAAGTAATATTTTAGAGTTACATAAAAAAGAATTTATGAATTCTTTGTTTTCAAAAAAAAATTACATAGTTGAAGGCATAAATGATGAATTATTTTTGAAAAAATTGTTAGTAAATTATAAAAAACAATATCATCAATATAGTATTTTTCAGTGCTATGGTAAACCTCATTTTATTCCATTTATAAATATTTTTAAAAGTCTTGGGATTGAAAGCATACCATTATTTGATAAAGATGATGATACAGATGCAAATAATATAGCAATAAATGATGAAATAAAAAAATGTCGTTTATATTTGGAATCAAATCCAAATTTAGAAAAAGAAATTGGATATAACGGAAAAAAGACAGATACGCCTACATTCATTAGTTATTTAGATAATTATAATAACTATGAAAAATATAAATATTTAGTTGAGGAGGTAGAATAAAATGTTTAACATTTTAAATTTGGATCCTTTTGAATTTGAAAAATTTTGCCTAGATTTTATGGAAAAAAAGTTAAATATAAAATTTAAAAGATTTGGTCCTGGAAAAGATGATGGAATTGATTTAATAAGCTTAGATGGAAAAATTATTTGTCAATGTAAGAGATATAAAGATTCATCGAAATTAGTTTCAATCTGTAAAAAAGAGTTTGAAAAAGTAAAGAATCAATCATTTAAAGAGTATTATTTGTTGACTAGTGCTGAAGTTAGTGAGACAGTTACGAAACAAATATATGAAATTTTTATAGAATATATGAAAGATTATTCATTTGTTATTGGTAAAAATGACATAGATGACTTTTTGTCAGATGAGAATAATATTGACGTATTAAAAAGAAATCATAAATTGTGGCTTTCATCTTCATTAGTATTAGACTTATATTTAAATAGATATTCTGATGCAATTAGTAAGGTTGTAATTAATGAGTTTGAAAAAGAAACTAAATATTTTGTGGAAACTAAAGCATATTATAATGCTATAGATATTATAAATTCAAATGGGATTATTTTATTAGTTGGTGATCCGGGAATTGGAAAAACGTTAACATCCAAAATGTTAATAAGATATCTTTTAATTAATAATAAAGAATTTAGATTAACAACTGTTTCTAATAATAACCTATCAAAATTAATAGAATCAATGCAACAAAATGATAATCCAGAAATAATTTTTTTAGATGATTTTCTTGGACAAACATCTTTGTCAATTAATGATACATTAATTAATGAATTAAAATCACTTTTAAAATTAGCCAAAATATTTAATAATAAGAAGGTAATACTTAACAGCAGAATAACAATTTTAAATAAGGCAAAAAATGAAAAAGAAGAATTTGAAAAAATATTAGATGAAATTGGTATTAAGGAATGTTTAATTGATGTAAATGATATGACAAAATTGGATCGAGCAAGAATATTATACAATTTAATGTATCATAATGGTGTAACAAAAAGTTCATATGAAACTGTTATAAATAATAAAAATTATAACACTATCATTAATCATAAATCATTTAATACTCGTATCATCGAAATGTGTGCAATACGTGAAAAAATAGTAAAGCCCCCAAATTTTTTTGACTATGTTATTGCAACTTTAAATAATCCAAAGGATGTTTGGAAAAGTGAATTTGATAGAATAGAAAAATATGATGTAGTTTTGATGTATCAATTATATACCTTAGGAAATAATTATATTCCAATTGATGTTCTTAAAAAAGCAACTATAAATTTTTTGCTTACTAATGAATATGATGTTGATAGATATAGTTTTGATGAGAGTATAAATAGACTTAGCAAGTCATTAATAGGAATTGCAATATTAGGAAAAAAGAAATATGTGAGTGTGTTAAATCCATCTATAAATGATTATATTCAAAACTATTTGCTTGATAACGATGCTGAATTAAAAAAAATATTCAATAGTGCTTTATATATAGAACAAGTTGATAAGATACTAAGTTTAAATTCTTCATATATTGAAGAACATATTCAAAATTTTGATAAATTAGTAGCATATAATTATTATAATTCTTTTATGAGTGATGAATATTTAGATATAAAGAAAAAAATAGAGTTTATTATTAAATTTAAATATTGCGATAAAAGTATAGAAAAATATATTCGTTCTTTTTTCGAATATGATCTAAAATCAAATTATATTATAAAATTAGCATTAAATAAACCAATTAGAGAATTTTATTCTTTAGAAGATATCATCAATAATGTTAACTCATTTTCTAAAATGATTTCTAAAGCTGATTATGATTATATTGAGAAGTTATTAGAATACTATTCAGGTAACAATATTTCAAATATATTAATAGAAAAATATTTTATAGATATATTGGCATCAGCATTAGAATATAAATTAGTTACGATTGGGGAAGAAATTACTAATGAAATAATAAACGATATATCTCCTGATGAAAAATTTATTGAAAAAAATGGAGAAATGGAAATAAATAATGAATGTATATATAGCATTGAACAGCAATTGCAAGATGAATTGACATTAAGAGGTAATGAATTAATTAATGATATTGAGAATTTAGGATATAATTTAGAAGAATTAAAAGTGGATTATGATAGTGTAATTGATAATGTGTGTGTTGAGATGTTATTAGATGATGATTTAAAGGAATTTATCAATGAATTAAAATCAGAATCCATTGATTATGATTATTTAGAATTTGTTCAAACAAGTTCAGTAGATGTCGATGACATATTTAAACAAAATTACAATATATAGATTAAATGTTTGGGAGTACGTTTAGGTACTCCTTTTTCATATTTCGTACAATTAAACTTTATTTTTATTTGTTGTAAGATATAGATACCTAGGGAAAATAGTATATAAAAGTGCACTTTTATAAAGATATATTTTATTTATAATT
>CALVXC010000018.1 GCA_944368805.1 uncultured Bacilli bacterium | reverse complement strand
CTAGTGGAACAGGTTTATATGCTTATCGTAAAAGAAAAAGTTTATTATAAAAGTCGTATGAAAATATGACTTTTTTTGTTATAAAAAAAGCACAATGTGCTTTTTATAATTCATTATATATAATAGTAGTTCCAATATTAGTAACAATAACATCTTGTTTTGGTGTTTGACTAGCGTTTTCATCGTAACTAATAGTTAATTTTACTCTTTTAGATGTTTTTGATAATAATTCGTCACCAACATTAATAACAGCTCCATCATTATAAGTTAAATTGTACTCAAAACTATTTTTTATCATTTCTTCGTCAGTTGTTTGTTCTTCACCCGAACCATTAAAAGTAGGTACTGAATGATTGATAGTTTCAATTTTTGCATCTATTGCTCCAGCATTAACAATATCAAAAGTATAAGTAACAGCATCACCTGGTTTATTTAAAACAATATCAGAGATAGTTATAGTACTACTTGTAAGACTAACACTTCCTTTAGAAGCAGTTCCTGTAACTGTTCCTTCATCAATATTAGCAAAATGGATATTCCATTCATTACCACCATATCTTGTGACACTTTTAATATTTAAAGTTGTACTCATAGCAGCAAAGGCAATTGATAAGCCAATAATTCCAAGACATAAAGCAATAATGGCAATGATTTTATAATCTCTACTATTCATTTTTAAACTCCTTACTATTTTATTACTAAATATATCATAATACATTTTGTTAAAATTTTCAATCTTTTTTATTAAAAATACTTATATTAATTTAAAAAATATTTTCTTTTTAATTTGTTTAGTGTATAATTGTTATTACGTAAAGGAATGATTTTTATGTTTATAGATGAAGTTGTTTTAGAGGTTGTAGCTGGTTCTGGTGGAAATGGATGTATGGCTTTTCGTCGAGAAAAATATGTACCTATGGGTGGACCATATGGTGGTAATGGGGGAAAAGGCTCTGACATTATTTTTAAAGTAGATGAAGGTCTAAACACTTTGATTGATTTACGTTATCAAAAAGTTATTCAAGGTAAAAAAGGTGAAAATGGTTTAGGAAAAGGTAAAAATGGGGCAAAAGCAACAGATGTGGTAATTAAAGTGCCTTTAGGAACGGTTATAACTGATTTAGATACTGGTTTTGTTATTGCTGATTTAATTAAAAAAGATGATGAAGTAATAGTTGCTAAAGGTGGCCGTGGAGGTCGTGGAAATATTGCTCTAGCTACCAAAACTAATCCGGCTCCTAAATTAGCGGAAAATGGTGAACCAGGTGAAGTACGTAAAATCAAAATTGAATTAAAATTATTAGCAGATGTTGGGCTAGTAGGATTACCTAGTGTTGGGAAATCAACATTTATTTCCAAAATATCAGCTTCAAAACCTAAAATTGCTGCTTATCATTTTACAACTTTAAAACCTAATTTAGGTGTTGTCAAAACCAAAGATAATCGTTCTTTTGTAGTGGCTGATTTGCCTGGTTTAATTAAAGGTGCTTCTTTAGGTGAGGGGTTAGGAGATCAGTTTTTAAAACATGTTGAAAGAACGAGAGTTATTGCTCATATTATTGATATTGGTGCTTATGAAAATAGAGATCCTTATGATGATTATCAAGTTATTAATAATGAATTAAAAAACTTTAATCCTAAAATATTAGAAAAACCTCAAATTGTTATAGCTAATAAAATGGATTTACCTAATGCTTTAGAAAATTTAGAAAAATTAAAAGAAAAAATATCAGTACCTATTTATCCTATTTCAGCTATTAATAATGAAGGAATTGATAAAGTTTTAATAGTATTAGCAGATATGTTAGATAATATTAAAAAAGAACCCTTATATGAAAAAGAAAAGTTTGAAAGTCATGTTTTATATAAATTTAAAGAAGAACAACCATTTACTATTACTAAAGAAGGAAATGCTTGGGTAGTTAAAGGTGATGAGGTTGAAAAATTACTTAAAATGACTCGTTTTACTAGTGATGAAGCCTTTTTACGTTTTTCCAACAAATTAAGAAAGATGGGAATAGATGAAAAATTACAAGAATTAGGTGTCTTAGAAGGAGATACTGTTCGTATTTTAGATTTTGAATTCGAATATAAGAATTAAAATTTTTAAAAATTCTTGTTAAAAAACTAAAAAAATGATTATTGAATTTGATAATCATTTTTTTCTATATAATTATTAGGAAACTCATAAGTATAATAAACATTCCTTTTAGGTAAAATAACTTTCCAAGGTTTTAAATTTTTATATGTATATAAAATATTATTATCTTTATCAGTCATAATAACATCAATACTTTCTAACATGAAAAAAGTATGAATACTATTACATTTAGGAAAACATAAACAATAATCAATATTTTTCTTAAACATAAGACCAATAAAACGATTATAAAACTTATCAACATAATAAACTTTTATTTTATTTTGATCAATTTTTAATTTCATAACAAATTCACCGTATTTACTATAACATATCTAAAAGTAATTGACAAATTCAAACAAAAAAGATACAATTATAGTAATTATACTAGTGGAGGTTAGGTTTATGAATAAATTGGGAAATGAAGGCCAAGCCCTTGTTGAATACTTACTAATTATTGCGGTTATTAGTGTCGTGGTTGTTAGTGTGGTCAAATTATTTGGAGGTTATTTACAAGATTCCATGACCAAATCTTCATGTGCTTTAATCGATAAACAATATGTAGAAGGCGCTAAACCAGGGGAAGGAACATGTGCTGATTAAGATATACCAAATATATCTTTTTTTAAGTGAATAGGGTGTGATACGGTGAATCAAAAAGGTCAAGCTTTAGTTGAATTTATTGTCGTTTTACCAGTATTAATTTTAATTATTATGGCGATAACCGATATGGGAAATATTTTATATAAAAAATATCAACTAGAAAACGATTTAGATTATATAGCTGAATTATATAAACAAGAAAAACAACTAGAAATCGAATCTTATGCTAATGAGAATAACATAATAGTTAGTTATGACACAAATATTAACCAAGTTACCATTAATTTAAACAAAGAAGTATCCGTTGTTACACCAGGTTTAAAAACCATTTTAAAAGATCCATATTACATTAACGTTAAAAGAGTGATGTATGATGAATAATAAAGGTCAAGTTTTAGTTATGTTTGTCATTTTATTACCATTAATTTTATTGTTAATTAGTTTAGTTGTTGATATGGGATTATTATATAGTGAAAAAAGAAATGTTGATAACAATGTTAAAAGTGCGATTACATATGGTTTAGAAAATATAGACGACAATAACATTAAATTTAAAATCAACAATTTATTAAAAGAAAATATAAGTGATATTGATTCATTATATATTGATGTTACAGATAATAAAATTACAGTTAATTTAATAAAAAAACAAACTAGTATTTTTAATATTGTTAACTTAAAAAAAGCTTATCAAATAAATAGTAAATATGTAGGATATTTAAACGAAGGTAAAATCGAACTATTAAAAGAATAGAGGTGTCATATGGCAATTAATAAAGCAAAAATAATTACAATAACGTCAGTTAAAGGAGGAACGGGGAAAACAACAACTGTTTTAAATTTAGCTGGAACTTTTAGTACATTAGATAAACGAACATTGATTATTGATTTAGATTTATATAGTGGTAGTATTGCGGCTAGTTTAAATATTAATGACGATAATAACGTTTATCGTTTAGTTAATGATATTAGCAATAACGTTTTTGATTATATGGAAAATTATGTTACAGCATATAACGATAAAATCGATGTTATTGCTGCTCCTAAAGATCCTAGAATGGCCAATAAAATAAGTAGTAAATACCTATCTATAATCTTAACAAGAGCAAGTATGCGTTATGACGTTATCTTAATCGATACTAATCATGTTATCGATGAGATTAATTTAACCGTTATGGATTTAAGTGATGAAATTGTCTATATTATCAACAATGATCCGATGGATTTAAAAAACATGAAAACAATGATATCAATTTATAAAGATATGGATAAAGAAAACTACAAAATTATTTTAAACGAATCAGCAGATCGTTTACGTGATTATTTTACAAAATATGATATAAAAAATATTATTAAAGATAATATCGATTATACAATACCGGCTAGTTTTTATATTAAAACAATCGATAAATATGTTCTAGACGGTCAAATTTTAACTTTAAATAAAAATATAATAGCTACTCATAAAAACGCTATGAAAAATTTTAAAATGATTGCTTCATCTTTATTAAAAGAAAAAGATAAATAAGAGGTGAATTTATGGCTAAAAAATTTGTTGAAGAATTTAATATCGAAGAAAAACCAATTAAACCAATTAAAGAAGTTAGAGACTATGAAACTTTTCCCAATAAAGAATTGTTAGATGAATTACGAAATAAAATCATTCAAAACCTAATCGACCATAATTTAGCTAATCACCGTAATATGGATGATTTTATTAGAACTGAAATTGATAAAACATTAGAAGGTTATGATATTTCTAACGTTGAACGTAGTTATATATATAATTTAATCGATAACGAAATTAATGGTTATGGACCAATAACCGAATTATTAGATGATCCTAGTATTACTGAAATTATGGTAAACGGTAAAGATGATATTTATATCGAATTAGACGGTAGAGTAATTAAAGATGATAGTGTTTCATTTATCAATAGTGATCACATCATAAGAACTATTCAAAGATTAATCCAACCATTAGGTAGAACAATTGATACAGCTAATCCCATGGTTGATGCAAGATTATCCGATGGTTCAAGATTAAACGCCGTAATTCCACCACTTGCTTTAAATGGACCTGTTTTAACAATTCGTAAATTTAGAGAAGAATTAGCAACTGTTGATGATCTTTTACGAAATGGAACATTTACTCCTTATATGGCTAGATTTTTAGAAGCTTGTGTTTTAGCTAAATTAAATATTATTGTAAGTGGAGGAACCGGTAGTGGTAAAACAACTCTTTTAAATATTTTATCGACTTTTATTCATGATGGCGATCGAATTATCACCATTGAAGATGCAGCTGAATTAAAATTAAAACAAAGTCATGTTATTTCATTAGAAACCCGTTTAGTAAATTATGAGGGCGAAGGAGAAATAACGATTCGTGATTTAGTTATCAATTCATTACGAATGCGACCTGATCGTATTATAGTTGGTGAAGTTCGTGGTAAAGAAGCTTTTGATATGTTACAAGCAATGAATACTGGTCACAATGGTAGTTTAACGACTTTACATGCTAATTCGCCAGCTGATGCTTTAGATAGATTAGAAACAATGATTTTAATGGCCGGAATGGAAATACCTATTAGAGCAATTAGAGGTTATATCGAAAGTGCGATTGATATTGTTGTTCATACCGAAAGACTTAGTGATGGAAGAAGAAAAGTAACTAGTATTTGTGAAATTACGGGAATTAAAGATGATATTATTCAATTAAAAGAAATTTTTGGATTTAAACAAACAGGATTACTTGATAATGGTGAAGTAACTGGTGAATTTTTAATGCATAAATATAAACCTAAAGTTTTAAATAAAATTACATCTCGTGGTATTGATACAATTAAAGATATTTTTAAATAATTAAAATACATTTAACTTTATAGGAGGTGAGTTATGGAAGGATTAAATATAAGTTCACAAGAAAATTATGTTAATGAAGATATTAATGTTGTTTTTACACCTAATTCTTCTATAACTGGCTATGAATATACTGTTTATAAAAATAATGTAGCTATTGAAAAAGTTACTGTTAGTGAAAATAAACCAACTAATATTTTATTAAATGAAACTGGTCAATATAAAATCGAGATTAAAACTTATGATTTATACAATAATGAACAATTAGTAACTAGTGGATATTATAATATCGATAAAGAAAGTCCAACAATCGAATTAAATGAAACAGTTATTGATATGCAGGTTGGTGATATTTTAAAACCATTAGAAGGAATAAAAGCTTATGATAATGTTGACGGTGATTTAATTAGTCAAGTTAGAACAAATATCAACGATTTAGATTTAACAACACCAGGAGTTAAAACTTTAACTTATACAGTAAGTGATCAAGCTGGAAATACAACAAGTAAAAACTTACCAATTAATGTAGCTGAATCAACAGCTAATGCTTTATTTTTAGTTCAATTAACAATTATATGTATTCTTTTTATCATAGCTGGTTTGGTTATTTTCTATTATCGTAGTATGAAACTAGAAAAAAGATTAGCTAAATATAGTGTTGAACCATTAAAAGATAATTCATTAGCACTTTTTGATAACTTTTGGGCGTTTTACTACCGTCAAGTAACGAAAATAAGTCGCCTTTTAAATAAATCAAGTATTTTTACTAAATACAGCAAGCACTATAATAAATATGTTAATATTTTAAATAAAAAATACCAATCAGGTACTGATTTTGTTGCTTCAAAAATATTAGTTTCTTTGATATTCGTTTTGATTGCTATTTTTAGTAAAACAATTCAATATGAATTACTTAGTATTTACGAAGTATGTTTTCCTTTATTAATCGGCTTTTTTATGCCTGATATTGTTTATATATCAAAATACAAAATTCATCGTAATCGAGTTGAAAATGATTTATTACAAGCTATTATTATTATGAATAACGCTTTTAAATCAGGACGTAGTATTACTCAGGCAATTGCTTTAGTAACTATGGAATTGGATGGTGCGATTAGTGAAGAATTTAAAAAAATGCATTTAGAAATTTCTTTTGGTTTAAGTATCGATGTTGTTTTTAAAAGATTTTCTGAACGTATTAAACTAGAAGAAGTTACTTATTTAACCGCCTCTTTATCAATTTTAAATAAAACAGGTGGAAATATTATTAAAGTTTTCTCATCAATTGAAAAATCTTTATTTGATAAAAAGAAATTAAAATTAGAATTAGCTTCTTTAACAGGTAGTTCTAAACTAATTATTTATGCTTTATTTGCTGTACCAATTTTATTTGTTATTTTTGTAAGTATTATAAACCCTGGATATTTTAAAGTGTTCTATACAACGACTTTAGGTGGTATTGTTTTAGGTATAATTATTATCATGTATATCATTTATATTTTCGTTATTCAAAAAATCATGAAAGTAAGGATGTGAGATAATGCGTCGAAAAAATAATTTAATTAGAAAAATTTATCGGGAAAAAGACATCGATAAAATTGATCGTAAAATTGAAATGTTAGGCTCAAATGTTAAGTTTGATGCTATAACTTTTACAAATATTAGACTTATCTCTTCTCTTATTGTCTTTTTTGTGGTATTATATACAACGACGATTGGTTATTTTTTCGCGCCGTTTTTTACGATTATTTATTACTATTTATTTGAAATAATTTTAATTGAAATACCTTTAAAAAAACGTATTCGTAAACTTGATCATGAAGCATTACACTTTTTTGAAATTCTTACTTTGACTTTAGAATCAGGACGTAATTTGGAACATTCATTAGAAATAGCTGTTTTTAATGTTGAATCAGAAATTAGCGATGAATTTAAAAAAACTCTGTTTGAAATTAAATTTGGTAAAACTTTAATTGAAGCTTTAGAAGATATGAAAAAACGAATTCCTTCTGAAACAATCAACAATATTATTTTAAATATTACGCAAACAAGTGTTTTTGGTAATAGTATTATCGAAACGATGTATAACCAAATTGATTTTTTAAGGGATAAACAACTACTTGATATTAAAGGTCAAATCAATAAAATACCTAATAAAATAAGTATTGTTTCAGTGTTATTTGTTGTTCCTTTAATTTTAATGTTGGTTTTAGGACCATTTTTTATCAATTTTATAAGTTAAACGTATAATAAATTAGGAGGCATTTATGAAATACTATTTAATTGGAATCAAAGGAGCGGGATTATCTGCTTTAGCGCTTATTCTTAATGATTTAGGTTATGAGGTAAGTGGTTATGATGATGAGAAATCTCATCAATTTACGGAAGATAAATTAATAGAACGTGGAATCAAAATTTATACTGAGGCTAATGAAGCGATGGACAATGATACTATTGTTATAAGAAGTACAGCAGTAAAAGATGATCACGAAGAAATTATTAAAGCTAAAAATTTAAATCTTAAAATATATGAATATTATGAAATGTTAGGTCGTTTAACGGAAATGTTTGAAACCATTACCGTGGCTGGTTGTCATGGGAAAACGACTACTAGTGCGATGCTTGCGCATATTCTAAAAGATAAAGGTTATAATTATTTGATCGGTGATGGATCTGGGTGTGCTAGTAAAGAAAATAAAGGTTTAATTATCGAAGCTTGTGAATATAAAAGACATTTTTTAAAATATAAACCAACTTATGCAGTAATTACTAATATTGAACTTGATCATGTTGATTATTTTAAAGATATTGCTGATGTAGTTGATGCTTATGGAACTTACGCTAATAATGCTTCAAAAATGGTTATTGCTTGTGGTGATGATTCATATACTCATTCTTTAGAAGTAACGCGTCCAATTTTCTTTTATGGAATTAATGAAGATAATGATATTTTAGCTAAAAATATTGAATATACAGAAAATGGAACTAGTTTTGATGTTTTTGCTGAAGATAATTATTATGGACATTTTGATTTACCAGTTTATGGTAAACATATGCTTTTAAATGCTTTAGCTGCCATTAGTGTGTGCTATTATCAAAGATTGGAAGCTAAAGAAGTGGCTAATTTATTAAAAACATTTGAAGGTGCTAAAAGAAGATTTAATGAAATAGTAATTGACGATACAGTTTTAGTTGATGATTATGCTCATCACCCAACTGAAATAAAGTCAGTTATCAATGCTTGTAAGCAAAAATATCCTAATAAAAAAATAGTTGCTGTTTTTGAGCCACATACTTTTTCTAGAACAGCTAAGTTTGCTTTAGAAATTGCAAAAATATTAAATACTTGCGATGTTTGTTATGTTAAAGATATTTATTCAGCTAGGGAAAAACAAGAAGATTTTAAAGATGTTGATAGTAATCTTATCATCGATAATTTAGAAAATGGATTTCATATTGATGATAATGAAGCAAATATTCTTTATCAATATAAAGGTTCAGTTATTTTATTTATGAGTCCTAAACAAATGTCCAAATTAGAAATGGATTTAAAAGAATATTTAGAAAACAATCAAAATATAACGGAGGAATTAAGACATGAATGATAGCAAAACAGAAAAAATAAAATTACAATTAAAAAGAGAAGTTAATTTAAAATTATTAGCTTTAAAAAATAATAAAAAAAATGAAAACGGTCCTAAAGCTCATTTAGGAGAAATGCGAGTAAATGCTTTAGAATTTGAAGAAGTTTTATATACAGCTATTAGTAATTATTTAAATAATATAGAATTAGAAATGTTTGAACGTTTAGCAATTCGTGATTATGTTTTAGCTAAAGATGTTGATTTAGAAAGTTTATATAGCGAAGAAAATGCACCTAAATTAGCAGAATATCATGCCAATCAAAATAAAGAAGTCGTATCGAAAATATGTTTAGATGATCGATTTAATAAAGTGGTTAAATGTATATATACTGAATATGAATTAGCGAAAAAATTACTAATCACAAAGTAAAAACGCTTAGTAAAATACCAGTTGATTTTATATAAAATGTATGTTATAATTAATACAGTGAGTGTAATTTACATATACTATTAACAAAGACGAAATGTCTTTTAAATAAGCTTGCTACAAGGAAACACCGTTTACATCTAGTTGGTGTTTTCTTTTTTGTTGTAAATTTATGTCAAAAAAAGCTAAAAAAAATTGCAAACAAGGATAATTATGGTATACTTAATGTAGATAATAAGTTTGGAAATGAGGAAAGATAAATGGCAAAAAATAGGGGAATTAAAATTGTCGTTATTGTTGGGTTGTGTTTAGCTATTGGATTATTAACGGTAGCGTATGCTTTTTTAAGTCAAAATTTAAACATTACCGGAACAGCTAGAACTACTGATAGTTCAGCTTGGAATATTTATTTAACTAATATTAGTTGTACTAGTACTGGTGATGCTGCATCTGGTACAGTTAGTGTTGAAAATCAAACAACGATTAATTTATCAGGAATAACTTTAACTGCACCAGGTGAGTCGGTAACTTGTACTTTTGATGTCGTAAATGGCGGTGAAATTGATGCAAAATTATCAGCAGTTACATCATTAACACCAGCTATTGAAGGTATTGGTTCAACAGCTACATCAGATGTTACAATTGTTAGTAATAATTATTCATCTACTTTAAGTTACAATACTAACGTTGCTCTTATTCCAGGTTGTGATACTTTAAACGCGAATGAAACTGTTAAAATGAAAATGGTTGTTAGTTATAACGCTAATGCAACTAGTGTACCAAGTAATGATGTTTTGATTAATAATTTAGGTTTTGAATTAACTTATGCTCAAGCTAATTCAGTATCTGAACCTAGTGGTGGTTGTTAATTATCTATATTTTATTGATCAGAAAAGAGATGTATATTAGTAGCTTTAAAAGATTTCAAAATAATAGGTTATCTTTATGGTTATATTAAAGATACGGGGGATACTTATATTAATAAAGTTATAATAATTGATGCGATGTTTGTTGACTTTCAATATCGTCATTTAGGTATAGGTACGAAACTAATTAATGAATTTAAAAAATGGTCAAAAGAAAAAAAGGCAAAATTTATTGAATTAAAAGTTTGCCAAAGAAATAGTAAAGCCATTCATTTATATAAAAAAAATAAATTTAAAGAAATAAAAACAATAATGTCATTAGAAATATAATAATTATTTATAATTTCAATTTTTATAAATATTAAATAACCAATGTTTCTAATAATAAAAAACGCTTGACTTTACCTAGATAATATGATAGTATTTATTTAGACACGAAAAAGTGTTTTTTATTTTGAAAAAAACATATATTAAATAAGAAAGTAGGATTTTATGAAAAAAGTTCGTAAATTTTTATTAAATGTAAAAAAAGAAATGACGAAAGTAAGATGGCCTAATAAAAAAGAAATGATTACCTATTCTGTAGCTACAATTTGTTTTGTTTTGTTTTTTGCTTTATTTTTTACAATTACAGATGTTGTTTTATCAGGAATTGAGGTGTTATTTAGCTAATGGAAAAAGAATGGTATGTTGTTAACACTTATTCAGGTCACGAAAACAAAGTAAAAGAAAAACTAGAAATGCGTGCTAGTTCGATGGGGATGGAAGATTATATATTTAGAGTAGTAGTGCCTGAACAAAAAGAAATAGAAGTTAAAGATGGTGTTCAAAAAGAAAAGATTAAAAAAATGTTTCCAGGATATATTTTAGTTGAAATGATTATGTCTGATGAAGCTTGGTTTGTTGTTCGTAATACGCCTGGAGTAACAGGGTTTATCGGTTCATCTGGACATGGAGCTAAACCATTTCCATTAACACCAGCCGAAGTTGATAAAATTTTAGGATCAATGGGTATTAGTCGTTTAGAAATAGGTAATGAATTAAATATAGGTGATACTGTTAAAGTTATTTCTGGACCATTTGCTAATATGTACGGAACAGTTAAAGAAGTTGATCCAGTTAACCAAACTTTAGAAGTAGCTTTGGATTTATTTGGTCAAGAAACTAATGTTGAGTTGAAACTAGCTGAAATTGAACTTTCAACTAAAAAATAAAATTCTATTAAATGATTTACAAATCAATTAATTTGTGTTATGATTATATGGCTATATTATTTTTATATAGATAATTAAGTGGGAGCGGAAACTCACAAGCGCGTTTAACCACTCGCGAAAAAAAAATATAGGAGGTGTTTTTCGTGGCAAAGGAAATTACAAGAAAGATAAAATTACAAATTCCGGCTGGTAAGGCTACTCCAGCACCACCAGTTGGTACCGTTTTAGGTCCTGCTGGGATTAATTTACAAGAATTTTGTACAAAATATAATGATGCAACTAGAGATAAAATGGGAGATATTTTACCAGTAGAAATAACGGTTTATGAAGATAGAACTTTTGATTTTGTAATTAAAACTCCACCAACTGCGTTTTTAATCAAAAAGATTGCTAACGTTAAAAAAGGTTCAACTAAAGGTAAAAATGAAATGGTTGGTACTTTAACACAAGATCAATTAAGAGAAATAGCTGAAATTAAATTACCAGATTTAAATTGTTATGATATTAATGAAGCCATGAAAATTGTAGCAGGAACAGCTACAAATATGGGCATAAAAATCGAAAACTAACATAGGTTGTACCTATGTGGGAGGATTTTCCGCAGATAGTCCGCTTAAATACCACATAAGGAGGAAAGTATGAAAAAAGGAAAAAAATATACAGAAGCTTTGAAACAAGTTGATAAAAATAAAATGTATAATAAAGAAGAAGCTATCGAACTAGTTAAAAAAACTTCAATAACTAAATTTGATGGAACAATTGAATTAGCTGTTCGATTAAATTTAGATACTAAAAAAGCTGATCAACAATTAAGAGGAGCTGCTGTTTTACCAAATGGAACTGGTAAAACTAAAAAAGTATTAGTTATCGCTAAAGGTGATCAAGCTACGCTTGCTAAAGAAGCAGGAGCTGATTATGTAGGAGATAGTGATATGTTAGAAAAAATCGAAAAAGAAAATTGGTTTGATTTCGATGTTATGGTTGCAACTCCTGATATGATGCCAGCTTTAGGTAAATTAGGTAAAATTTTAGGACCTAAAGGTTTAATGCCTAACCCTAAAACCGGAACAGTAACAACTGATCCAGCTAAAGCTGTTAAAGATGTCAAAAATGGTCGTATTGAATATCGTACAGATAGTTACGGAAATATCCATGTACCAATCGGTAAAGTGTCATTTGATACAGCTAAATTAATTGAAAATTTAGATTCATTTATGAATTTAATTATCAAAACTAAACCTAGTGTAGTAAAAGGAAAATATATTTTAAATATTTCACTTGCTTCAACAATGGGTCCTGGTGTTAAAATTGACAACACTATTTATGAACGATAATCTTTACAAATAATTATCGATATGTTATAATTTATTTGTCCAAAAAAGAATATATTAGTACCGTAGACAGTAGGGGATTAATTCTTAAAAATCCTACCGAGGGAACTTGCATTAGTTTTTTGTAAGCTCTTTCGGTATAGAAAGAGCTTTTACGGTATATAAGGAGGTGTAATATGGCAAATGTTAAAATTTTAGAACGTAAGCAAAAAACAGTTGATGAAATTGCTAGCAAAGTTAAAGAAGCATCTTCAGTTGTACTATTTGAATATCATGGCTTAACAGTTAGTGAAATGATGGAATTGCGTCGCAAATTAAAAGAAAGCGATTCTGAATTAAAAATTTATAAAAACACTTTAGCTAAAAGAGCTTTAGATACTTTAAAAATCGATTTAAATGATGAATTAGTAGGACCTAAGGCTATTGCTTTTGGAACTGATGCAATCGCACCAGTTAAAATCTTAAGTGATTATGCTAAAAAACATCCAGCTTTAGTAGTCAAAGCCGGAATTATCGATGGTGAAATTACAAGTATCGATACTTTAAAAGAACTAGCAAGTATTCCATCAAAAGAAGGATTACTTACAATGTTTGCAAGTGGATTGCTTGAAGTTCCAAGAAATTTTGCAATTTGTGTAGATTTACATAGAAAAAATTTAGAAAGTTAAAAAATTATAAGTTTAAAGGAGGAAAATGTATGGCAAAATTGAGTGCAAAAGAAATTATTGATTCGATAAAAGAAATGACAGTTTTAGAACTTAAAGAAGTAGTAGATTTAATGAAAGAAGAATTGGGTGTAGATCCAAGTGCAGTAGCTGTTGCAGCTGCTCCAGTAGCGCAAGAAGAAGAAGGACCAAGTAGTGTTGATGTAGTTTTAGCTAGTGCTGGAGCTAACAAAATCGCAGTTATCAAATTAGTTCGTGATATTACTGGTTTAGGATTAAAAGAAGCTAAAGAAATCGCTGATAACGGTGGAGTTGTTAAAGAAAAAGCAAGTACTGATGAAGCTAACGAATTAAAAGCTAAATTTGAAGAAGCTGGCGCTACTATTGAATTAAAATAATTTTAATATGTTAGTTGTAAGCCTATACTAAATTAATTAGTATGGGCTTTAAGCGTTTATTAATAGGTGATAAGATGGAACATTATTATACAAAAGAAACTAAAAGTAAAAGTAATATAAAAAAAGTAACCATAAAAATAAAAAATATTGTTTTAGAGTTACTTACTGATAATGGCGTTTTTTCAAAAAAAGGTTTAGATTTTGGTACACGTTGTTTATTAGAAAATTTATCTGATATTAAAGGGGATGTTTTAGATATTGGTTGTGGATATGGTCCAATTGGTATTTATGTAGCCAAACGTTATAACGCTAAAGTAACAATGAGTGATATTAATCAAAGAGCTATTTCTTTAGCTAAAAAAAATATTTATTTAAATAAAGTAGATTGTGAAGTTATTCAAAGTGATATGTATGAAAATATTATAGGTTCTTATGATCATATTATTACTAATCCACCAATTAGAATTGGTAAAGAAAAATTATATTATTTATTAAAAGAAGCTAAACAGTATTTAAAACCTAATGGAAATTTATGGTTAGTAGTTAATAAAAACCAAGGAGCTAAATCTTTAGTGAAGGAATTAGAAAAAGATTATTTGGTACAAATAATTGACAAAAACAAAGGATTTTATATTATTTTGGCAAGAAACTGTTGACATCTTGATTATTTATTGTTAGAATTATAAATTGGAAGCGTGTACTTTAAATTTAAGTAATTCTAAATGTAAAAAATAGTTTATAGGGGTGAAAAAGTGGCTTATACAGTAAAA
Organism: uncultured Bacilli bacterium; assembly: GCA_944368805.1. Lineage (GTDB taxonomy): Bacteria > Bacillota_I > Bacilli_A > RF39 > UBA660 > CALVXC01. The sequence continues at coordinate 7,346 of CALVXC010000018.1, read as the reverse complement.
AAATTTGGAGATCACCGTGAAAGAAGAAGTTATGCGAAAACAAAAAACGCAATTGAACTTGGAAATTTATTAGAAGTTCAAAAAAAATCCTATGATTACTTTATACGTGATGGAATCAAAGAAGTTTTTGAAGATATTTTTCCCGTAGAGAGTTTTACGGGAAATTTGTCTTTAGAATTTGGTGATTATACTTTTGAGCAACCAAGATATACAATTAAAGGTTGTAAAGAAAGATATTCTACCTATGCTGCACCTTTAAAAGTTGCAGCTAGACTTTTTAATCATGAAACTGGTGAAGTAAAAGAACAAGAAATATTTTTAGGCGATATGCCGATTATGACAGAAAGCGGAACATTTGTTATTAATGGAGCTGAAAGAGTAATTGTTTCGCAATTAGTTCGTTCACCTAGTGTCTACTTTGGACGGGAAGTAGATAAAAAGAATGGTAAAGTTAGTATTACTTCACAAATCATACCGTCACGTGGTACTTGGTTAGAATATGAAACCGATGCTCGTGATGTTATTTATGTACGTATCGATAGAACTAGAAAAGTGCCAATCACTACTTTACTTCGAGCTTTAGGATTATCTAGTGATGATGATATCATTAGTGTTTTTGGTGAGGATGACTATATTAAAAGAACTATTGATAAAGATGCTAATAAAAATACCGATGAAGCTTTAATTGATATTCATTCAAAATTACGTCCAGGTGAACCATCTACTTTAGATAGTGCGAAAAATCAATTGATCGTTAGATTTTTTGATGCTTTTCGTTATGATTTAGCTAAAGTAGGTCGTTATAAATATAATAAAAAATTAAACATAGCTGATCGTTTGTTAGATTGTGTGTTAGCTGAAGATATTAAAGTTGACAAAAAAGTTATCTTTCCTAAAGATACTTTAATTACTAAAGAAGTATTAGAACAACTAAAACCAATATTGGCTGATGGTTATGGTGTAAAAGAAGTTTTAATTAATGAAGAACTTGATACTTATAATAAAATTCAAGTTATTAAAGTTTATTCAAAAAACAATCCAGATCGAATTGTAAATGTTATTGGTAATGATCAAACAACTACTGTTAAACGTTTAACTATTTCTGATGTTTATGCTTCAGTATCTTATTATTTAAATTTACATGATGGTATTGGTAATTTTGATGAGATTGACCATTTATCAAATCGCCGTATTCGTCAAGTAGGTGAACTTTTACAAAATCAATTCCGAATTGGTATTTCAAGAATTGAAAGAGTAATTCGTGATCGAATGAGTACTCAAGAAATTAGTGAAGTAACACCTAAATCTTTAATTAATATAAGACCATTAACAGCAGCTATTAAAGAATTTTTTGGTAGTAGTCAATTATCACAATTTATGGATCAAACTAACCCAGTAGCCGAATTAACTAATAAAAGACGTCTATCTTCATTAGGTCCAGGAGGACTTTCACGTGATCGAGCTGGAATGGAAGTTCGTGATGTTAACTCATCACATTATGGTAGACTTTGTCCAATCGAATCACCAGAAGGACAAAATATCGGTTTAATTACTTCTTTAGCTTGTTACGCTAAAGTAAATGAATACGGCTTTATTATGACACCATATCGTAAAGTTAAAGATTGTAAATTAACTGATGAAATCGTTTATATGACAGCTGATGAAGAACTTGATTATCATATTTCACAAGCGGCAGTTAATATAAATGAACAAGGTGAATTATTAGATGATCGTATTTTATCGCGTTATCGTGGCGAAAATATTATTGTCAAAAAAGAATTAATTGATTATACTGATGTTTCACCACAACAAGTTGTATCAATTACAACAAGTGGAATTCCATTTTTGGAACACGATGATGGTAAAAGAGCACTTATGGGTGCGAATATGCAACGTCAAGCTATACCACTATTACAAGCCGAAGCTCCTTTAGTAGGAACTGGTGTAGAAGCCATTGCTGCTAAAGACTCAGGTGCTGTTGTAATTGCTAATGCTGATGGTATTGTTGATTATGTTGATGCTAATAAAATAATTGTTAAAACCCAAAAAGGAAAAGAAACTTATTATTTAACCGGTTTTGAACGTAGTAATGCTGGTACTTGTTATCATCAAGTTCCAATTGTTAAAGTAGGCGATGAAGTTAAAAAAGATATGGTTATTGCTGATGGTCCTAGTACTGATAAAGGCGAATTAGCGCTCGGTAAAAATGTTACGGTTGCTTTTATGAACTTTGATGGATATAACTATGAAGATGCCGTTATTTTAAATGAACGTTTAGTTAAAGATGATGTTTATACATCGATTCATATTGCTGATTATCAAATAGAATGTCGTGATACTAAATTAGGACCAGAAGAATTTACTCGTGATATTCCTAATGTTAGTGAAGAAGCTAGAAAAAACTTAGATGAAAATGGTATTATTCGTATTGGTACAGAAGTTAAAGATGATGATATTTTAGTTGGTAAAGTTACACCAAAAGGTATGGCTGAATTAACTAGTGAAGAAAAATTATTACATGCTATTTTTGGCGAAAAAACAAGAGAAGTTAGAGATACATCTTTAAGAGTTCCACATGGTTGTGAAGGTATTGTTCATGATGTTAAAATCTTTACTAAAGAAGATTCTGATGAATTACAAGCTGGTGTATCAAAAATGATTCGCATTTATATTGCTCAAAAACGTAAAATTTCAGTTGGTGATAAAATGGCTGGACGTCATGGTAATAAAGGTATTGTTTCCCTTGTTTTACCAGAAGAAGATATGCCATATTTAGAAGATGGTAGAACGGTTGATATTTTACTTAACCCACTTGGAGTACCATCACGAATGAATATCGGTCAAATTTTGGAAATGCATTTAGGTTACGCTGCTAAAACTTTAAACATTCATGTAGCTACTCCAGTATTTGATGGAGCAACTAGAGACGAAATTGAAGATGCTTTAAAAGAAGCTAATTTAGATTTAGATGGTAAAGCATGGTTGTATGACGGAAGAACTGGAGAAAGATTTGCTAATCGTGTTGCTATTGGAGTAATGTATATGATTAAACTTAACCACATGGTTGACGATAAATTACATGCTAGAGCAACAGGTCCATATTCTTTGGTAACACAACAACCTTTAGGTGGTAAAGCTCAATTCGGTGGTCAACGTTTTGGTGAAATGGAAGTATGGGCATTATATGCTTATGGTGCTGCTCACGTTTTACAAGAAATGATTACTATTAAATCTGATGATGTTGTTGGTAGAGTTAAAGTTTATGAAGCTTTAGTAAAAGGTCAAGAAATTCCACCTTCAGGAGTTCCTGAATCATTTAGAGTTTTAATTAAAGAATTCCAAGCATTAGGTCTTGATATTACTGTTTTAAATAAAGATGGAAGGTATGTTGAACTTAAAGAATTAGAAGAACAAGAAAAAGATAGTTTCTTGACAACTGAAGAATTTGAAAAAAGTATCGATAATACAATGATTAATAGTGAAAATAATAATGAAGACACTAATGATGAAGAAAACATCGAAATAGATGTTGAAACTGATGATGACTTTGATGAAGATATGGAAAAACTAGAAGAAGATGATTTAACTTTAGAAAATGCTGAAGTTTCGATGAAGGAAGGAGCTGAAGATTAATGGATGTAAATAATTTTGAAGGCTTAAGAATTGCCATTGCTTCTCCTGAAAAAATTCGTTCTTGGTCATATGGTGAAGTTAAAAAAGCAGAAACAATTAATTATCGTACTTTAAAACCAGAACGTGATGGCTTATTTTGTGAGAAAATTTTTGGACCTACTAAAGATTTTGAATGTGCTTGCGGTAAATACAAACGTTTAAGATATAAAAACATTATTTGTGATCGTTGTGGAGTTGAAGTTACACGTAGTAAAGTTCGTCGTGAGCGTATGGGCCACATTGAACTTGCTACGCCAGTTTCACATATTTGGTTTTTTAAAGGAATACCATCACGTATGGGACTAGTTTTAGATATGTCACCACGTGATTTAGAAGAAGTTTTATATTTCGTATCATATGTTGTTTTAGATCCAGGAGCTGCTCCTTTAGAAAAAAAACAAACAATTAGTGATAAAGAATATCGTGTTTATTACGAAAAATATGGTAGCAGTTTTCGAGTTGGTATTGGAGCTGAAGCTATTAAAGAATTGTTACAACAAGTTGATATTGAAAGTGAAGTAAAACAAATTAAAGATGAAATTGATGAAATTAAAGATTCGTCTAGTCAAAAACGTGTTCGTTTAATTAAACGTTTAGATGTTTTAAATGCCTTTTTAGAATCAGGAAATAAACCAGAGTGGATGATTTTAGATGCTCTTCCTGTTATTCCACCAGAATTACGTCCAATGATTCAATTAGATGGTGGTCGTTTTGCTACTAGCGATTTAAACGATTTATATAGAAGAGTTATTAATCGTAATAATCGTCTTAAAAAACTAATGGAATTAGGTGCCCCTTCGATTATTATTCAAAACGAAAAACGTATGTTACAAGAAGCAGTTGATGCCTTATTTGATAATGGTCGTCGTGGTAAAAATATTACTGGTGCAGGAAATCGCCCATTAAAATCTTTAAGTAGTATGCTTAAAGGTAAACAAGGTCGTTTTAGACAAAACTTATTAGGTAAACGTGTTGACTATTCTGGTCGTTCTGTTATTGTTGTTGGACCAAGTTTAAAAATGTATCAATGTGGAATTCCTAAGGAAATGGCTTTAGAATTATTTAAACCACATGTAATTAATGGATTAGTTTCTAAAGAAATTGCTTCTAATATTAAAGCGGCTAAACGAATGATCGAAAATCAAGACGAACGTGTTTGGGATATTGTCGAAGAGAAAATAAAAGAACATCCTGTTTTACTTAACCGTGCGCCAACTTTACATAGATTAGGTATTCAAGCTTTTGAACCTAAATTAGTTGCTGGTAAAACTATTCGTCTTCACCCTTTAGTATGTGCTGCTTTTAACGCCGATTTTGATGGCGATCAAATGGCTATTCATATTCCACTATCTGAAGAAGCTAAAGCTGAAGCGCGTATTTTGATGCTAGGAGCTAATAACATTTTAAGTCCTAAAGACGGGAAACCAATCGTTACACCAGCTCAAGATATGATTATGGGTAATTATTATTTAACAATGGAAAAAGCTGGTTTAGATGGTGAGGGAAGAATTTTCAAAGATAGTAATGAAGCTATTATGGCTTATGAAAGAAGAGAAATTACTCTACATACAAGAATTATAGTACCAGTTAAATCATTTAGACATAAAATTTTCCCTGATGTTTATCATGATCGCTATTTAGTAACAACAGCTGGTAAATTAATTTTTAACGAAATTTTCCCTGATACATTCCAATATATAAATGATGCTAGTGTGGAAAACGTTGAGAGAATTACCCCAGCTAAATATTTCTTAAAACCAGGTACTAATATTAAAGAAGCTATTAAAGAAATGCCATTAGTTGAACCGTTTAAAAAAGGTGATTTAAGTAATATAATTGCTCAAATATACAAAAGATATCAAACAACAGAAACGTCAGTTATGCTAGATCAATTAAAAGATTTAGGATTCAAATATTCAACCCTTTCAGGAATTAGTATTTCTGTATTTGATATTAAAGAAAGTGTTAACAAGCCACAAATAATCGAGGAAGCTCGTGATAAAGTAATAAAAATTAACAAGCAATATAATCGAGGTTTAATTACTGATCGTGAACGTTATGAAAAAGTAGTTGATACTTGGAATGCAGCTAGAGATGAAATTGCTCACGAATTAGAAGATGTAATTAAAACTAATCGGGAAAATCCTTTATCGCTAATGATTGATTCTAAAGCACGTGGTAACATGAGTAACTATAATCAAATGGCTGGTATGCGTGGTTTAATGATGAAACCAACTGGTGAAGCAGTAGAAGTTCCAATTACTTCTTCCTTTGTTGAGGGAGCAAGTGTGTCTGAGTTCTTTATTTCAACTCATGGTGCTAGAAAAGGAGCTGTTGATACAGCTTTAAGAACAGCTGATGCAGGATATTTAACTCGTCGTTTAGTTGACGTTGTTCAAGATGTAATTATTAGAGAAGAAGATTGTGGTACGGAAAATGGTATTGTTGCGGAAGCATTTATTGATGATAAAGATGGTACAGTAGTTGAAACATTACTTGATCGTATTATTGGTCGTTATACTAATAAAAAGATAATTCATCCAGAAACTAAAGAGATTATTGCTGAACGTGATACTTATATAAATGAAGCATTAGCTGAAAAAATTATTAATGCTGGGATTACTAAAGTACCAATTCGTAGTATTTTAACTTGTAAAAGTGAACATGGTATTTGTAAAAAATGTTATGGTCGTAATTTAGCTACCGGTCAAATTGTTGAAGTAGGGGAAGCAGTAGGTATTATGGCGGCTCAATCAATTGGTGAGCCAGGAACTCAACTTACAATGAAAAACTTCAATTCTGGTGGAGTTGCTGGTGGCGATGATATTACGCAAGGTTTACCTCGGGTAACAGAATTATTTGAAGCTCGTAATCCTAAGGGTAAAGCAACTATTTCCGAAATAAATGGTGTGGTTGATAGTATTGAAGAAGATAATGGTAAATTTATTATTACTGTTAAAAATGATGTTGATACAAAACAACATATAACGAATTTTAATGCTAAATTAAATGTTGAAGTTAACCAAGAAGTAAAAGCTGGTAGTCGTTTAACTCACGGAGCGATTAATCCAAAAGAATTATTAATGGTAACTGATCCAATTACTGTTCAACAATATATTTTATTAGAAATTCAAAAAGTTTATCGTTCTCAAGGTGTTGATATTGCTGATAAACACGTTGAAATAATGACTAAACGAATGATTTCTAAAATAAAAATTGTTAATTCTGGTGATTCGTTATTCTTACCTGGAACAATGGTAAATATTAATGAATTTACTAATACTAATAAAGAATTAATTTTAGAAGGTAAGCGTCCGGCTACAGGTAGACCAGTATTGTTAGGTATTACTAAGGCTAGTTTAGGAACGGATTCTTTCTTATCAGCAGCTTCATTCCAAGAAACAACAAGAATTTTAACAGATGCTGCTATTCATGGACGGGTTGATCATTTAAATGGTCTTAAAGAAAACGTTATTATTGGTAAATTAATTCCAGCCGGAACTGGCGCGAAAAAATATAGTGAATGTGATTATGATTTAAAACATGATTTACTAAAAGAAGAACCCTTAGATGTATTAGAATCAGAATTTATGGATTAAAAAAAGGGGCTGTCTCAAAATTAAGTGATTGATTTTGTATCAGTCTCTTTTTGTTTTGGAAAAGGAAATTTCTCT